>NZ_JBTNSY010000009.1:0-243878 GCF_054515735.1 Mycobacterium sp. ML4 | reverse complement strand
AAAGAACTTTGGAGGTTCTTTATGTTGACTTCGTTTCAGTGCCGTTTTCCGCTTGTTGCGCCGAGCGTCTTGGGCTCTCTTTCTAACTCCCTGCGGGCGTCCCTCACGTCGGACGCCGCTCGCCGGCGTCAGCACCGGCATCACCGTGTCACTTTTCGACCGGAACCCACAGCGCGCGACCCGGGCTCTGGTGCCGATAGAGGGAGGCACGTGATTCACTGCGAGCTCGTTGATCTCATACGCGCATTGGCTGAATGGGTCGTGGCTGCACACTGACCGCCGCCATTAGCGAGCGGATCGGACTTCGGCTTCGGGGCGCGCAATGGCTCCCGAGTTTCTGTTCGCGATGAGCTGCCTATAGCGTGCATCCGACGATTTGCGGAGACGACGATCGAAGTGTGTGGGAGCAGTGCGAATACTGGCTCTCAGGTGAAATTGATGTTGTACGAAGTAGGATCTGCGTCTGGTGTCAGATGGCGACGCAAGACCCGCGGTATCGCACCGCCGCGGAATCGTTCCGGGATTTTTAGTCGCCCCGCCAGGACACCATTGGCCGCGTCGGCTTAGCCGCTCTGCTCATGAGATGCTGCCCCATGTGTCTGTTGACCTTCACCGGGAACGGATGTGGTGGAGGCATCTGGTGCGCCGGGAACCGGTCTGCGAGTGTACGAGACGATGATCGCCGCACACGCGATCAACCACAGAAGCGGGCTCAGTGTCGCCGAGGTTGCGACGACTGGTGTCTTGTCGATCAGCCCGATAACACCCGGCTGACCCCCAATCCAGATTAAGGCCTTTCCCATGGCGGGCAACGCAACCGGGGCGGCGATGCTCAGCGCCGCCGCCAGACTGACGCTGATGCCGACTACCCGCCGGCGACCGCCGTCTCCAGCAAGCCCGTCGAAGATCCCGGAGCCCGGCGGCCCATCCGGATCGCGGATAACGAGCGCGGCTATTGGTAATGCGAACACCAGGTAATAGGGGTAACTCACGGTTTCGGACAGGGACGCGGTGGCGAGCAGCACGATGCCGGCCATGACAGGGGGGATGCGCCGTCCGAGAGCCAGCACGCAAACGGCGACGAGGGCCAGGATGGCATAGCCAAGCACCATCTTCGGGCCCGCGAGAAAGTCGGGCAGCTTGCCACCGTTATTTAGGGCGGCGATCCAATCAGGGAATGCGAAAAGCACCTTCGTGAATGACACATTGTTGAGCTCGACAACCTCCTCGGCATCGTTTGCAGGGAGGTTGTGGACCGACTGCAGGATAGTGTGCGGAAAATCCTGCGGCCAAAGCAGATACGCGGCGAGGTTCGTCACCACGCCTCCGATGACAGCCATACCCGTCAATCGCCATTGTCGGCCGGCCAGCAAAGCAAGACCCAGGACGGCGAACTGCGGTTTCACCAGCGCAGCCAGCACCACCATGATCGCCACGAGGCCCCACCGTTGTCGACACAACGCCACCAGGAAGACCAGCGCGATCGGCACCACGAACCCCACGGAATTGCCCCGATCGATAGCGAACCACGCCGGGAGGGCTAGAGGGCCGCATGCCACCAAGATCACTACACGTTCCAGACCGGGTGCGCCACGAGAGGCCCAGACGGCGGGGGTCAGGACAGCGATCGTCATAACAACCAGGTAACCCAACACCCCCAGTCGTGGCGCACCCAACCATTGACCCAGTAGCCCAAAGGCCACTTGCGGCACCATCCCAGCCGCCGGATATCTGATGGGCGCCAGGACCGGGTGCGAGAAATCCAAAGGCACCCAAGGATTGGGCCGCATCGCCGCTGCTATCACGGCGGTGTAGTCGTTGAAGCAGTGCCGGCCTATGTTTGTGGGCAGGCCGAGCCAGCAATCCTGGGGAGGGTACAGAACAGAACTGAGCACGTCGACGGAGTAGTACTGCGTCAGAACGAAACCAGTCGCCGCTGACACGGTCGAGGCCAGAAGGATGGTGCCCAGCAGGATGGTGCGCTCGGATTGGCCGGTCACGGCCGCAAACTGATGCCGGAAAGTGTTGACCGCACCGCGAAACAGCTCGAGGGGTGAACTCATGTGTGCTCTCGTCAGTTCAGGTCGAAGGTTCGGCAGGAAGCGAGGCGCTGAGCCCAGCCGGCGGGAAACAGCCTAGTCTAGATCCATCCCCTAGGTCTTAGGCATCACCAACCTGGAAAGTGTTTGCCGTTGAACCCGTGCGCATCGTGCGTGCGGCAAGCCGGTTCGTACACTTAGCCTGCTCGCCGCTGGTTAAGCTGGAGCGGTTTGTGTACCAACGACGGGGAGGACGAGCCGTGACCTGGTCCGGCCAGCTGCGCAAGCTCGTCCGCGAGCACGGGTTCTGAAGGCAGTGCCTTCGACGGCCCTCGTCACCGGCGCCGCACGCGGGATTGGCCGTAGCGTTGCTGACACCTTGCAGTCAAAGGGAATTCGGGTTCTCAGACCCGGGCGCCGGGAACTCGACCTGGCAGTACCCGAATCGGTCACCGCATACCTCTCAGGCCTTGACGAGGCCGTGGACATCTTGGTGCTCAACGCCGGCATCAACAATCCGCAACCGTTGCGGGAGCTATCGACGGAGAACTGGTCAAGTACTCAACAGGTCAACGTCAGCTCCAATATGCTGCTGCTGCAAGGCTTGCTTCCGCCAATGGCGGCCGCCGGATACGGCAGAGTGGTGGCGGTCTCAAGCGTCTACGCGCATCGCGCCCGTCCGGGGCGGGTCGCCTACAGCGCATCGAAGGCCGCGATAGAGGAAATGGTGCGGTCGGTTGCCGTGGAGTACGGCCCGTTCGGAGTGCTGGCCAATTGCGTCGCCCCGGGATTCGTGCTCACCGATCTCACCTACCAGAACAACGATGAGAAGCAGCTACAAGCGTTGGCCGAACGCATTCCGGTCGGCCGTCTGGCCGAACCGCGGGAGATTGCCCGCTTCATCTCCTGGCTCGTATCTGCCGAGAATTCGTATATAACAGGACAGTCCATCGCGATCGACGGAGGTTTCTTGTGCGTGTGACCCGGGATCGGATGATCATCAAATCCGAGCAGGGTGATTACCCCGTGGACTTCGTCGGCGAAGTCGGGTCCGTGCCCGGACTCATTGGCACGGACGCAGAGACTTTTGTGATTATCGACAAGGCCTTGGTGGACCTCTATGGCAACGATCTAAGTGAACTGCTGAAGTACCCGACCTACCGGCTGACGGCCGATGAGGAGAGCAAAACCCTGGCCGGCATAAGCTGTTTCATCGACTGGCTGCTGGAGAACAAGGCAACCCGCTCGGCGCACATCGTGGCGGTTGGTGGTGGCGTGACACAGGATGTCGCCACTTTTGCGTGCCACATCTATTACCGTGGGATCCCGTGGACATTCGTTCCCACCACTTTGCTCAGCCAGGCAGACAGCTGCATCGGAGCGAAATCCAGCATCAACGTGCTTCCACTGAAGAATCAGCTCGGTGTGTTCCATTCACCCAGCCACGTGGTCATTTGCTCTGAGTTCTTGAACAGCCTGCCGCAGATCGAGGTTGACTCCGGCTACGGCGAAATCTACAAGCTTGCGCTCACCAACGAGGGTGCGTTCTTCGATGAGCTCATCGAAGCCTTACGCGATAACGGTCATCGCAACCCACAGGTGCTGAAGATGATCCGCAACGCCTTGGAAAGCAAGCGTCTAGTCATCGAGAAGGACGAGCACGAATCGGATCTTCGGCGAGTGCTCAACTACGGTCACAGTTTCGGCCATGCTCTGGAAGCGCTAACCCACAACGAGGTTCCACACGGCATAGCGGTGATGTGGGGCATGGATTTGATCAACTTTCTCGGCGTCAAGTGGGGACTGACCAACCCCGAAACCGCCGCAAAGGTACGCGCGGTGCTCGCTGCCAACACTGACTACACCATCGAGACCATTCCATCGGCGCGCGAACTCGTCGATACGCTCAAACGCGACAAGAAGGTGCGCAAAGGCGTCATGTATTTCGCCGTGTTGCACGACGAGGGCGACCTCAGGATCGTGCCGAAACCTCTGGATGACACCCTGGCGGCCGCAGTCTCGGAGTACTTGGATGGCGACCCCCTCTTCGCTGCTCGTTGACCTGGGCGCTACCTACGTCAAGGTCGCAATCCTGCGCCCTGACGAGGGCATCGTCGCAGAGAGCAAATCCCCGTTTCCCCCATTCATCTCGCGCGATCAGCCTCATCGCACCGTTGACCCTGCTGCCGTCCTGGCCGCGGCCGAGGCAGCCATCGCGTCGGTGTTGCCCCGTGCCGAGAAGCCGGAGCGGATCCTGCTGAGCGGCCAGATGCACGGCTGGACACTCACCGACGATCGCAACGTGCCCCATCTAACCCTAGTCACCTTCCAAGATAATCGAGCCCTACTGGCGCGCAACGGAATTCGCTACCTGGACCAACTGCGCGACACACAGCCGTCGGAAGTCTGGCATGCCGCCGGCAATGAGCTGCGATCGGGTCTGCCCGTAGCGGGCATCTACGCAACCGATCTCACGGAGATCGACGGGCGTCTTCGCGTACACAGCCTGCTGTCCTGGGTTGCAGCCGCGCTAACCAGCGAGCCGGAATTCGTGCAGCACATCACCGACGCGGCCGCATCCGGAATGTTCGACCTCCGGGCCGGATCGTGGTCCGAGCGGATCACCGAAGTTGTCGGGGGCGGGAGACTCCTGTTCCCCCGTGTGACGCCTACGCCCGAGATGGTCGGGATCCACCGCCCCTCGGGCGCAGCAGTATTCACTCCGGTGGGTGACCAGCAGGCGGCGTTGCTCGGAGCTGGAATCGCAGAGGGCGTTACCGCTTTCAACATTTCCACGGGGGGACAGGTGGCCCGACTGGACCACGAGCACGCCGGGTATCGCTGCCAGACCCGGCCCTACTTTGACGGACTGCTGCTGCACACCAAGACCCATCTGCCGGCGGGGCGCGCGCTCACGCATGGAGTCGCTTTGCTGTCGCGCGGTCGCGCCGACGACGAGGCATGGGAGTGGGCCGCCGCGGCCGCCGCAACGCCCGCGCGGCCCGGGCCCCCTCATGCCCATCCAACCTTCCACAGTCCCGCTGGCGGCGGCTGGTCGGGCATCACGGACGCGAACAGCCCCGAAGACCTTATACGGGCGCTTGTCGCCGCCGTTGCAGCGCCGTACGTCGAAGGGGCGGTCGACGTCGGGTTCCGACCAACGGACGAGCTCCTGTTTTGCGGCGGAGTGGCCCAGCGTTTCGCTCCCCTGCGCGTCGCTATCCAATCCGGACTCAATCGGCGGGCGAAGGTCGCGCCTGACGGCGACATGGCTCTCCGTGGGCTTGCCGTGCTGGCGGGTCGAATGTAAAGCAGCCGGAACAAGCGGATGCGATGCCTACGAGCCGATCAGGCACCGCCCAGCACTCCGCGGGCGGTGATCTCGATCTGACGATCAAGCGGCGCACTCGCGAAATCCCAACTAGCGCAACGCTTGTCCCAATCTTGACTGTCGGAATGGTACCGGTCTGGATCGTTAGGGTCGACTTCATCGCGGGTGATCACCGCGCCAGGGTTTACTACCGCGACGATCCGCGCGGCAAGCTCGGCCATCTCCACCAGCTCTCCGCCGCTGTCAATCGTGGCCGGGCCGACACCCCCCTCGGCGATCCCGAAAGCGAGTAACTCTTCGGCTAGTACGTACCGGCGAAACACCGGGCGGCGCGCCATGATCCGGATCGCCCCGGCGTCGGCGGCCCGGATCATCGATCCCAGAGCGTAGCTCTGCGGCTTCTGCATGTGGGCACCGGAGATGCTCCAGGCCCGCACGATAACGGGCACCGCAGCGCTCTCGGCGGCGGCCTGGGCCAGGCGCTGCTCGGCCTCGCGCTTGAGGTAGCCGTACGGGTTGTCCTCGATCGGGCCGTCGAGAGCGTCGTGCGGGTAGACTGCTGCTCCGCTGGAGACCGAGAGCGAAAGACGTACGCCGGGTAGCTTCGTCGCGTACACAAGGCGCTCGGTCAGGGCGCGGTTGGCTGCGACGTAGTCGTTGAGTGGCATGCCTGCGATTCGGTCCCGGGTGAGAAAGGCACAGTCCAGCACGACCGTCGGAGCGAAGGCGGCTACCTCCTCCTCGTCCCACACACGGCACCCGATCTCTCGATCACCGACTCGGATGATCCGGGCTCGGCTGGCCACGCATAGGGTTGGAAGGTTCAGCGGGGCGAGCAAGTCCAAGGCGGTCCTGCCGAGCCAGCCGGACGCGCCAGTGATGAGTATCCGGTCGGATGCGAGCGCTTGCGCCGCGAGTGCGCGCGCACTCCGACTCACCAACCCAGTCACGCCGCGGGCCAGGAACTCATGCCGGGAGCCTATGCCGACGAGGAGCTGTCAGCGCGTGCAACTCCCCGATCCGGCCAGCGATGAGGACGGCCAGCGCGATGACTCCTACCCGGATCGAGCCCGACGCCAGCGACGCGATGGCAAGAGCAGCGACCGCCGCGACAAGACCCCTGAAGCCATCTAATCGTCGGCGTCCCAAGGGAATTCGCAGGAGCCGCAGCGGCGTCGGCGGAGCAAAGCCAGAGCTCCGAGCGAGGCCAAGCCGCCACCCGTCCAGCGGAGCAGCGGCCCCCGCATGGCCAGTCCATACCAGTGCAGATACGAGGGAAGCCAACCCTTGAGATCGAACTTGCTGGTACCAGCAGTCCGGTCCTCCCAGCTGCTGGGTACCTCGTCGACCCGATAACCCAACAGATGCGCTTTCGTAGTCAGCTCCAGACCCACTTCAAAGCCACGCACACTTTCCACCGCGACTTCATCTAGAAAACGACGGCTGTATCCGCGGAAGTTCGTCGTGGCATCATGGGTCGCCAGACCACCCACATAGTGCAAGCTGAGCCCAGCCGTCCGCGACATCAGAGTCTTTAGCCGCGGCCCGCCGGTCTGAGAGCCCCCGGGCATGTACCGCGATCCGCTGACCACGTCTGCTCCCTCTTCGCGGATCTTGGCCGCCATCAACGGGATGACCGAGGGCGGGTCCGATAAGTCAGCCATGCTGGTGATGATCACGTCGCCGCGTGCGGCGGCGAAGCCGGCAATCAGGGCGTTGGCAACGCCCTTGCCCAGGGCATTGCGGACGAGGCGGACGGTGGCCGGCCGGTCGGGCATTGCCTCGATTGCCGGCAGAGTCGAGTCTTCATCGAAGTCGTAGCAGATGATCAGCTCGTGGGGTGTGTCAGCCAGAGTCGCGCTCAGCCTGCTGAGGCATGTCTGTATGTTCTCGCCCTCGTTGTATACCGGAATGACCACGCTGATCAGGCGGTCCTCGTCCGACGGTGAGACCGGCTTCTGGGCTCGGATCAGGAATTGTTTGCCGAACAACGGCCACGCTAAGCGCGAATGGAGATACAGCTGTACGAGGAAGGGCGCTTGTGGCAACGGGGAGTACGTCGAGTACGGCAGAAAGCGACCATGGGTGTCGATGATGTTGAACTCGTGCATGCCAAGCAACTCCATCAGCGAGCGGTCGCTGATCGGCACCACGTGGTCCCAGAAATCCCAATATTCGCCAGCAACCAAGCGAACGTTCGGGCCCAGGGCGATGAAGTGCCCGCCAGGCTTGAGCACTCGCCTGGCCTCGGCGATGGTGCGCTCGACTTCAGCTTTACCCTGCAAGTGCTCGAGTACATTGCTGGTAAAGACGACGTCGACCGATCCATCTTCGAGGAAACCGAGATCATCGGCTCGGCATTGGTGAAACTCGATCCCTTGTTCCAGAAGTTTGCCGCTGTCCGGATTCAGGTCGACACCGATTCTTCGTGCCGCCTTGATGTGGTTGAGGAATTCGCCGTATCCGCAACCCAAGTCGACGACAGTGTCGCTGCGTTTGATCCAGCCTTGGAAGAAATCACGCACTAAAACACCCCACAGCGCCGATCTCGCCTCGAGGTTATGACCGAACCGCTGGCGATAGAGTTGCTGCAAACCATTGCCGCCCACGGCAAATTCGTGGTTCTTGCGACTAGCACCCATGTGGGTCAGATGGTGCCGGTGTGGACGGCGTTGATGATCCAGGGGATGACTTCGTCGAGCATGGTGTCGAGGGTGGTGGTGGCGGAGTAGCCGAGTACTTCGGATGCTTTGTGGACATCGGGGGTGCGGAGTTGGACGTCGTGTTCGAAGGGGGGGTCGCTTTCGTAGCGGAAGGGGGTTTCGGGGCGCATCTTGGTCCAGATCGCCTCGGCGAGTTCGAGCACGGTGGTGGCGTGGGGTGTGGAGAGATTGAAGTCGTCGTTGAGCGCGGCCGGGTGTTCCATACAGGTGCGGATGCCTTTGGCCAGATCACCACCGTAGGTGTAGTGGCGCACCTGGGTGCCATCGCCGAGGATGTGCAGCGGATCTTGGCCCTTGGCGACCTTTTGCACCAGATCGGGCACCACGTGACTCATCGCCAATTTCACGTTCCCGGAAGGGATTTCACGCCCACCCAACGCCCGCTGCTCACCGGTGCCCACACAATTGAACGGGCGGATGATCGTATACGGCAACCCGTACTGCTCATAAGCACCGCGGGCGAAATACTCACACGCCAACTTCTGAAACCCGTACGTGCTGGTCGGTGGCGGACACTCGGTGATGTGCTTTTCCGGGGTGGGAAACACACTGGCGTTCTCAAACACCATCGACGAGCTGATCACGTTAATCTTCTTCAGCCAGCCCTTCTGATAGGCATAGATCGCGGTATCAAAATGCGCCGCCGCGATCCGCTCATTCTCGGCCAGCAGGTCATAGGCGTACTCGTGGAAATAGGTGATACCACCGATACGGGCCGCGCTGGCCACCATCTGCTCACAACCCTGCACCAGCCGGCACATCAGATCAACGTCTTTGACATCACCTTCCACGAAGTGATAGTTCGGGTGATCGTCATAACTTTTGGCGACCGGACCATACTTCGAATAGTTATCGATGCCGACCACCACATGACCGGCCCGCAACAACTCCTCGACCACATAGCCGTTGATGAACCCCGCACTCCCGGTGACCAGAACCTTCACCGGGCCCCAACCCCCGCACCCAGCGTGGCCAACTCAGCCCCATTCAACGCACTCTGGTCCAGCTCGCTGACGTCCAAGCAGCCCCACACATCCTCCACAATGGTGCCCCGCGGAACCCGCAAACCCCGATACTGCGCGTGCGGCACCCCCACCACCAGCACATCAGCGCGCTCCACCACCGTGTCCAGCGGGAAATAATCCGGCCCGTCCAAAAACGGGTCATGGCGGATCACCTCCTTGGCCTCCAACATCAACAGATGCCGCAGCTTAAAACTCAGCGAATCACGCGTGTCATCACAATCGGCCTTAAACGTCATCCCCAAAATGCCCACCGTCTTGTCGCGCAGGTCAACCCGCCGCTTGAGCATATTCACGATGAACTGCGGCTGACCCTCATTGATCAACATCGCCGCATGCCCCAACATGAAATTATTGTTACTAAACGCCGCCAACTGCATCGTGTCCTTCAACAAACACGGACCCGCCGCCAACCCCGCCCGCGGCAGACTATCCACCCGACTGTTCTTGTATGTCGCCGCGTGATGGACACGATCGAAATCCAAACCCGCCTCACGACACAACAAATAAAACTGATTCGCCACCGCAAACTGAATGTAGCGATACCCATTACAAAACAGCTTCGCCAGCTCCGCCTCCTGCGGCTCCACCTCAATAATCTCACCGGTGATACCCGAGAACAACTCCCGCACCACCCGCACCCCCTCCTCATCAAACCCACTGATGATCTGCGGAATCACCCGCAACTCCCGAATCGAATGCCCCTGCGCGATCCGCTCCGGACAAAACGTCACATGAACACCAATCCCCCGCTCCCGCAACGAATCATGAACACGCTGCGTCAACCCCGGATACACCGTACTGCGCAACACCAACGTCTGATCATCACGAAAAAACGGACTGATCTCAGTAATAACCCGGAAAAACGTATGCGCCTGCGGCGTCAAATACTCATCCACCGGCGTCCCCACCACACAAATCACCACATCAGCATTCCGCACAACCCACGAATCCGTACTCGCCGCAAGACGACCCGTCGGCAACAACCGCCCCAACAACTCCTCCGCCCCGTTCTCCACAAACGGCATCCGCCCCGCCATAATCGACTTCAACGCCCCAACATTCGTATCCAAAATATCCACGCTGTAACCCACATCCGCCAACACCAACGCCAACGGCAAACCCACATGCCCAGCACCACCCACCACACAAATCCGCTGACCCTGACCCACCACGCGAACCACCCCTCCCCTCATCGACCGGACGTCCCCCAACCCAGGTTGAGGCGCTCAGCAACCATCGCCCAGGGTGTTGACTCTGTTGGGACGAGCGTACGGAATTTCCGGTCGCCCTACCGGCGTTTCCGTCGAATACCCAGTTGGATCTTTTGGTACGGCGTGTTTACGCAGGTGAGGTCCACGCAGCGGTTGCCGTAGACGATTCATCGGAAATCACACTTGTACGTCAGCTCGTTGAATTGGCCCAACGGGGGGAAGCCTGTAGTCTCTTGCCTCCGGACCACCAGCGCGTCGCAGAACCCTTGCGCCGAACCACCCCGGCGCACCCCACCCGGGAACAACGAACTGGCCGCTGGTCACAGGTAGGGATTCGGCCAGCACACTCTGAGCTTTTCCCGAGCGCGACCACTTCGGCAACGGCGGGCTTCCTCAACCGCTACTCAGCGGTCGCAGGAGCTGCACCTAGCCGGGCCCGCCCCGATCCTGTCTTTACGAGTTCGAGCCCCAAAAGCACCGATCTTGAGTAGTTTACAGACATGGGGTTCGGCGGGGGCTTGGTCGCGTGCGCCAAAACGCACGAGGCGCAGAAGAAACTGCGGTACACATGCGTGGCAGCCGCCTTCGTACCGTTGGGGCAGGGCCTTCTCCAAGTCCTCGCTCCCTACCTGGGCAATTACACCGAGGCGTCACTGCTGGCGGCGGCTATCGTGACCGTTCCCAATTTCTTGCCAATAAGTACTTCGTGTGGCGCATGACGGCGCGAGAAAATCTACGCAATCACGTGGTCGTGTTTTGGCTCGTTGTCATGCTCGGTGTCTCGCTGGCTAGGAGGTTCACCAACATCATCGACCACGCGACAGCGGATCGAACCACGTTCGTCCGGTGCACCGCCGTCCTCACCGCGCAACTGCTTGGCCTCGGGATCGTATGGATCGGCCGCTTCTTGATACTTGATCGATGGCTCTTCAAGCAGGTTAACCATGAGCGGCCGCTGATCACTCGATGACACGATCCGCATGCCTTGGTTAAGGCAATGTGGTGCTGAGCCAACCCCTGGCTCCGTTGGGACGCACTCTTGACTTCGAGAGTGCTTGCGGCACCTCGGCTTTCACGCCCGATTGATTTTCCACAGCCCCGGTGCTGGTCCTGGGATCACCGAGTAGCCGGACGGCAAATACTTCTCAATCTCCAGGCGAGGGTTGCAGGTGAACACGTAGCGGTAGTCGCTGATCTTCACTCTGGCCCATACCTGATCAACCTTACTAGAATACGGAAGGAGCCAGTCCGGCAACATCAGCCCCCGCCGATCGGCGTAATACAGAATCGTGGGGTCCCAGTCGCAGCCCATCACCACGATGAGATCGTCGGGGTGGGTGGCGGCTTTCACGCGTTGCGCATCGAGGTCAGGTGTGGGAGCCATCGCCCACTGCAAGGGGTTGTAGATCGGGACCGCTGAGCCGATTACGACCAGCACGCTCGCGGCGGCCGCGAAAACCTCCGTTTTCGATCGCGCTCGTTGAGCGACCGCAACAATCCCGATTCCGACGGCGGCGACGACCGCGGGGTAGACGGCGATGAGGTAGTAGCTGTGAGTGAAGTAAAGATTCAAAAGCAGCAGCGGTCCGAATAGCGTGGTAGCAAGCCATCCGGCGCGGCGAAAACGCTCGAGTTTCGTTGGGGCCCAATTGATGCCGAGCATCACGAAAACCAACCCCGCAAAGAACGGTCCCGCGATCTCCAAGCCGATCCTGGCGAGTGCCGGCGTGTAGGAAATCGGGTCCAACCTTTGATGCAGGGACCCGAAATTCCAATCCGCCAGCTGCGCGCTGGTCAAGTACTGCGCCACCGGGTTGTGAATTTTGATTGCGTCAGCGTGCCGGGCCCACGCGAGTCCCAGCGCAACACCGGGTACCGGACCGGCGGCCAACCCGACGACCACGCGGCGCCACGACCGATTCGTCACATATGCCGACGCAGCCGAAACCAGCACAAGCACAAGCCATGCCGGTGGAGTGGTCGTCTTGACGAGAAAGGCCAGCCACGCGCTGATCGAACCCAGAATCAGCCCGGTTCCCGACCGGCTGCGAAACCAGGAGTCGAGGCCGACAACCATACCGAGCGAAAGCGCAACGGAGGGAAAGTCTACGAGCGCGGCCGCGCCCCATGCCAATCCGTACGGCGAAAGCTCGAATAGCGCCAATGCCACAATCGTGGTGAGCTTCCCGTGCCACCGGTAAACCAGCAGGGCCAACAGAATCGCCGAAGCCTGGAACCCCACAAACCCGACGATGCGCATCGCTGAGTCAGGCCCAAGACCGAGGCGAATAAGCAGCGCCGCTGCGCCCTGGGCAAGGGGAAACTCCATCGGCACGTCGGCGTTCGGACCGAATACAGGCAAGGGAGTGTGCATCAGATCAATGCCGCGGCGGGCGAATTCCAGTGCCACATAGGTCGTTTGGGTTTGCCGGAACTCGTGCATCTCGTTGAGGCGGTGCGACAGCTGCGGGATGCGGATCAACGTCCCGATGAGGATCAACCCGGTTACCCACGGCACGAATGGGTCGACCGATCGGCACATGCGAGCCCCCAGAGCACTGACTGCGTGGCCGCGCCTGGGTGCCGTTTCTGCCTGGTTTGGCATGTCGGAGGCGGGTAGCGAAGGCTCGGGCTTACCTGCGATCTGCATCGCGCTTTAGTACCAAGACCCTTGCACCTCAGATGGTCCCGGCCGCAACGGCGTCAACGATCCAGGGTATGACGTTATCCAACATGGCATCGAGTGTGGTGGTCGCCTCGAACCCCAACATCTCAGACGCCTTATGGACATCCGGTGAGCGCAATTGGACGTCATGTTCGAACGGCGGATCGCTGACATAGCGAAACTCAACGTCCGGGCGCATCTTCTTCCAGATGACTTCAGCGAGTCGCGATACGGTCGTGGCCTCAGGGGTGGAAAGATTGAAGTCACCGTTGAGCGCGGCCGGATGCTCCATGCATATGCGGATACCGCGAGCCAGGTCGCCACCGTAGGTGTAGTGCCGCACCTGGGAACCATCGCCGAGGATATGCAATGGATCCTGGCCCTTTGCCACCTTCTGGACCAGGTCGGGCACCACGTGACTCATGGCAAGTTTCACGTTGCCGCTTGGAATCTCGCGGCCGCCCAGCGCGCGCTGCTCGCCGGTGCCCACACAGTTGAACGGCCGGATTATTGTGTAGGGCAGACCGTATTGCTCGAACGCGCCATGCGCAAAGTATTCGCACGCCAGCTTCTGGAATCCGTAAGTGCTTGTCGGAGGCGGGCATTCGGTGATGTGCTTCTCCGGCGTCGGGAAGACGCTGGCGTTTTCGAATACCATTGACGAGCTGATCACGTTGATCTTCTTGAGCCAGCCCTTGCGATATGCCTGTATTGCGGTGTCGAAGTGAGCGGCCGCGATGCGTTCATTCTCGGCGAGCAGATCGTAGGCATACTCGTGGAAGTAGGTAATGCCGCCGATGCGGGCCGCACTGGCGACCATCTGATCGCAACCCTCAACCAGGCGAAACATCAGATCAAGGTCTTTGACGTCGCCCTCGACGAAATGGTAGCGGGGGTGGTCGTCGTAGCTCTTGGTTACTTTGCCGTACTTCGAATAGTTGTCGATTCCGACGACTTCGTGGCCGGCGTTCAGCAACTCCTCGATCAGGTAACCATTGATGAATCCGGCACTGCCAGTTACGAGAACCTTCACCCGGCCGCTGCTCCCGTACCCATCGTCGCCAAGAACGCATCAGTCTGGTCCACTTCCTGCTCAACGACGTCTGGACTTTCCGTTTCGTCTTCGCGGTGCTCCCCTATCTCTAGGCAGCCCCAAACATCCTCGATGATCTTGTCTTTCGGGATTTGGAGCCCCCGGTAGATGGAGTGCGGCACGCCGACGACGAGAACGTCGGCACGGGCCAACACGACGTCGAGCGGGTAGTAATCCGGACCGTCCAGGAACGGGTCGTGCAACATGACCTTCTTGGCCTCGAGCATCAACAAGTGCCGAAGCTTGAAGCTCAGTGAGTCCCGTGTGTCATCGCAATCGGCCTTGAAGGTCATGCCCAGCAGACCAACGGTCTTGTCACGCAGATCAACCCGGCGTTTGAGCATAGTCACGATGAATTGCGGCTGACCCTCGTTGATCAGCATGGCCGAATGGCCCAGCATGAAGTTGTTGTTGCTGAATGCCGCCAGCTGCATGGTGTCCTTCAGCAGGCAAGGACCGGCTGCCAGGCCGGCTTTGGGCAGGCTGTCGACACGACTGTTCTTGTAGGTCGCCGCATGGTGGACGCGGTCGAAGTCAAGCCCCGCCTCACGGCTGAGTAAATAGAACTGGTTGGCCACCGCGAATTGAATGTAGCGGTAGGCGTTGCAGAACAGCTTCGCCAGCTCAGCTTCCTGCGGCTCGACTTCGATGATCTCCGTGCTGATCCGGGAGAAGAGCTCGCGAACGATCCGGCGTCCTTCAGCGTCGAACCCACTGATGATCTGCGGTATGACCCGCAGCTCCCGAAGCGAGTGTCCCTGGGCGATGCGCTCGGGGCAGAAGGTGACGTGCACCCCGATCCCGCGCTGCTGAAACATGTCGTGGACACGTTGGCTCAAGCCCGGATACACGGTGCTTCGCAGCACCAGGGTCTGTCCGTCGTGGAAGTAGGGACTGATTTCGTCGATGATGCGAAAGAAGGTGTGCGCCTGCGGTGTCAGATATTCGTCCACGGGTGTACCGACGACGCAGATCACGATGTCGGAGTTTCTTACCGCCCACGCGTCAGTGGTTGCCGAAATGCGTCCGGTGGGCAACAGCCGCTCGAGGAGCTCCTCGGCGCCGTTCTCGATGAATGGCATCCGACCGGCCATGATGGACTTCAAGGCCGCCGCATTGGTATCCAGGATGTCGACGTGGTATCCGACATCCGCGAGCACTAGTGCGAGCGGTAGACCGACATGCCCCGCACCGCCGATGATGCAGATGCGTTCCACGGATTGAGTTGCCATACGAGACCGCCTGCCCAAATCTCCCCAACCGCGCTCAGGGTGTCAGCATGACGACATTGTCATGGCCCTGAAGCTTACCTGTGGGTAGCCTACGAGTTTCTAGGCCGGCACGCGGCGTTTTCGGACCAAATTGCCTAGCCAAGTAACGACAACGGGCCGATGCCGACGGCGTGTACTCGTCTCCTGAGGGGCCACCCTTCGCGCATAGTATGTGGCTTTCGCCGACGCATCCCTTGAAGGAGTCGCCCGTGCACATTCTTTTGCCGAAACCTAAGCGCGCACTCGGGCGATAGTCGTGCACTACTTGATCACCGGGCACACCGGCTTCAAAGGCCCCTGGCTCGCATTGCTCCTGCTCAGTCGGGGGCATCAGGTCTCAGGACTCGCTCTTGATCCGCCTGCGGGCAGCCTGTTCGATCGTGCCGGCCTCGGCAAGCACTTTGTCGCCGATCACCGGGTCGACATCCGCGACGCCGAGGCCACGGCATCGCGGATTGCAGCCTCAGCTCCTGACGTGGTCGTTCACATGGCTGCCCAGTCGCTGGTTCGTGAGTCCTACCGCAATCCGCGCTGCACCTTCGAAACCAACGCCATGGGCACCCTGAACGTGCTGGAAGCGGTGGGTGCCACCCCTTCGGTGCGCGCGCACGTGGTCATCACCACCGACAAGGTGTACCGCAACGTCGACCAGGAAGCCGGTTATGTCGAAACCGATCCGCTCGGCGGCGATGATCCCTACAGCGCCTCAAAAGCGATGGCAGATCTGCTGACTCAGTCCTGGATCCGTAGCTTTGCCGGTTGCCCCACCGCTATTGCCCGCGGCGGCAACGTGATTGGCGGCGGCGATGTCAGCCATGAGCGGCTCTTTCCAGACCTGGTGCGCGCCTACGCGACTGGCCAGGCACCGCTGCTGCGGTTCCCGCGCGCCGTCCGACCCTGGCAGCACGTGCTCGACTGCCTCAACGGTTATCTCACCATCGCCGACGCGCTGCTGGACGGTTCGGGATTGGGCCAGTGGAACATCGGGCCCGGGCGGGACAGCTTCGTCGAAGTCGGACAGGTCGCGACGTTGGCCGCCGATTTGTGGGGCGGCGGCGCGCACTGGGACCGCCAACCCGGTGACCATCCCCACGAGGCGAACCTGCTGGCACTCGATGCCGGCAAGGCGCAACGTGAACTCGGCTGGCGCAACCGGTTGGGCTTCCGCGACGCCGTGACATGGACCATTGACTGGGAACGACGCGTGCACGACGGCGCCGATCCACTCACGGTCACCCGACAGCAAATCGCCGCATTCGAAAGCCTGGATTGACCAGCAGCCCGTATATGGTCGCAAGACCAGCGGAGCTTGAAGGGGACGCGATGAGCAATCACACCTACCGCGTGATCGAGATTGTCGGAACCTCACCGGACGGAGTCGACGCGGCCATTCAAAGCGGTCTGGCACGAGCGAAGCAGACCATGCGCGGCCTGGACTGGTTCGAGGTGGAATCCGTTCGCGGTCACCTGGTAGACGGCGCCATCGCGCATTACCAGGTGACCATGAAAGTCGGTTTCCGCCTGGAAGATTCGTAAGCCGAGCTACCCGGCGACGGCTCCCGCTTCGGAGTACGGCGCGCCGAGCCCGGTGCACCCGCCGAAACCGGGGCCGGCCGGGCCAATTCCTCCCGGAACAGCACCCGCATGTCCTTGCCGGTGACCGCCCGGGCCAGCCCGGGACATCAGCCACGCAAAAAAGTGGTCACCTGCGCGACGAATTGCTCGAGGTCACGCAGATCGCCGAGCCGGGACACAACGATCTCATCCGACACCGCGACGTACTCGTGCACAAGGACATTGCGGAACCCAACAGCCTTGCGCATGGCATCGGACACTTCAGCCGTGAGTATTCCGTGGCGCCCGAGTACTTTCATGGCGTCGCCATTGTCAGCCGGCGGACCCCAACCCTGCGCCGAGCAGATGTGCTGGGCGATATCGATACACGCCTCGATGGACGTGACAAAGGTGTACTTCACGCCGCGTAGCCACATCGGATCGGCGCGACGTTCCTCACCAGCGTTGGTTTCCTGATGCAAAACACCGAGATCATCAGTGACAGCACGCAGCAGCCTGAAAACGCGGACGTCATCCACCACGGCGCAGCATCGCTTCAGCGAAGTCCCGGTGAGCGCCCGTGAGCCGCGGCAGCTCATCGAGATAGATCTTGCGTGTCGTCGCCTCCCACACCACACGAGCACTGGGGTCCCGCTCGAACAAGAGCTTCCCGTGCAGTGCGACCCGGCCCGCGAGTTCGAGAGGAGCGCGATTGAGTATCACCAGGTCGACACCGGCGGGCAGCAGAACCTCGAATGCCTCTCGGGGCTGTCCGTCGAAATAGGCCGCAATATCGACATCGGAATCTGGGCGGGCAGTGCCCGAGGCTCGACTGCCGTGCAGGTAGGCAAACACCGCGCCGTGCTGCTGCAGCGTCTCGGTTGCGTCCGCAATCCGCCTGTCAACCTGATCCATCGTCCGATTGTCTCACCGCAGTACAGGCTCGAGGGGTATGAGCGCCCGTCGAAACTTCTCCGAGCACGGAAGTGTGGCACTGCTGTCGGCCGACGACTACGCGGCGTCCGTAACCCAAGCTATCCCGCAACCTGCCCGGACTCGGTGTACGGCGCGCCGAGCCCGTGCACCGGCCGGTACCCACGCTTGCGGGCCGTGCCTGCCGCCTTGCGAATCATCGCGTAGAGCGCGACGAAGGCGGCGTGGTCGCTGGCCACGAACGGCGTCAGCAACCGGTTGTGCACGATGGCAAAAGCCACCCCGGTCTCCGGGTCGTTCCAGCCGACCGAGCCGCCCAAGCCGACGTGACCGAATCCGGGCATCACGTTGCCGATCGGCAGACTGTGGTAGCCGAGATGGAAAGCCATCGGTACGAACAGGTTGCGGTCGCGCTGGATGATTTTCTCGCCGGTCAGACCGGCGACCAGCCGCCGGGAGAGGAACCGGGTCCCGTCCACTTCTCCGCCGTTGGCGATCGCACCGTACATCCGCGCCAGCGCGCGGGCCGTCACGACGCCGTTGGCCGCGGGGATCTCGGCGTCCAGCATCGCCATGTTGCCCTGCACCGCGGCGATGACGCCGGGGAAATACATCGAGCGGTAGCCGCCGGAGAATTGGTTGGCGATCCGCTGCACCGCGCACGTCAGGATCGGGTTGGCCGCGATGTCCTGCGGCATGATGATCTCGGCTGCCCGGGTGGGCGATCCTGCGGGTGGGCGGCCCAGGTGGAATCCGTCGGTGCCCAGCGGTTCGGCCAGTTCCTCCCGGAACAGCACGCGCATGTCCTTGCCGGTGACCGCGCGGGCCAGCCCGGACATCAGCCAGCCGAAGGTCAGCGCGTGGTACGCCGGTTTGCCCATGAGCCGCCCCGGAGACGCCGCGGCCAGCCTGTCCTCCATGAGGACGTGGTCCAGTAGCTCTTCCTGGGTGGCCCCGCGCAGACCGGACAGGCCCGCGGTGTGCTTCATGACCTCGCGCACCGTCATCTTGGCCTTGCCGTTGGCGCCGAAGGCGTGCCAGTAATCGGCGACCGGCGCGTCATAGTCGATCAACCCGCGATCGGCCAGCCGGTGGATGACCGTGGCGGCCATGCCTTTGGTCGCGGAGAACACCATCGGGGCGCTGTCCGCCGACCACGGCACCTCACCGTCGCGGTCGGCCCAGCCCTTCCAGACGTCGACGACGGGCTGCCCGTCGAGATAGACCGCCAATGCCCCGCCGCCGAAGCGGTGGCCGGGAAACATGGTGGAGAAGGCCCGAACGACGCAACCAAAGTGGGAGTCCGCAGCACCGAACACACCGTGCCCTGCGTCGGGGGCACCGCGAGAAGGAACAGCGCGGCGATCGACTCCGATGTCTACCGTCACGAGGTCGAATTTACTTCGCTTTCGTAGAGTCCACGGTTAAACCCGGACATATTTACCTTTCCGTTAGTAGGTTGCGATCTCGAGTATTTGCTGGGCCGCTAAAGCGGGGGTCAGCTCGCCGTCGCGAACCCGACGTTCGACGTCCCGGCGCATCCTGCGCACCCCAGGATTCGACATCACTCGGTCCAACACCGTGTCGCGGACCATCTGCCAGGTCCAGTCGACCTGCTGATCACGTCGCCGCGCCTCGAACTGGCCGGCTTCGGTCAGCACTTCGCGATGCTTCTGAATGGTCTCCCACAGCTCGACCAGGCCGGTGCCCTCCACCGCGCTCATCGTGAGAACCGGTGGCCGCCAAAGTGATTCGCGGGGGTGAATCAACCTGATTGCCCCGGAGAGTTCTCGGGCGGCCATCCGCGCATCCTTGAGATGCTCGCCGTCGGCCTTATTCACCACCACGATATCGGCGAGCTCCAGCACACCCTTCTTGATGCCCTGCAACTGATCCCCGGCGCGCGCCAGGGTGAGCAGGACGAAGGTGTCGACCATGTTGGCCACCGCCACCTCGGACTGCCCGACCCCGACCGTTTCGATCACGATCACGTCGAAACCCGCCGCCTCCAGCAGCACGACCGTCTCCCGGGTGGCTTTTGCTACGCCGCCCAAAGTTCCGGACGTCGGGGACGGTCGGATGTAGGCGTCAGGGTGCGTCGCCAGCCGCGCCATCCGGGTCTTGTCGCCCAGGATCGAGCCACCGGTCCGCGTCGAGGACGGGTCGACGGCCAGCACGGCCACCTTGTGGCCCTGCTCGATCAGATGCATGCCCAGCGCCTCGATGGTGGTGGACTTGCCCACCCCCGGAACCCCGGTGATCCCGACCCGGTGAGCGTTGCCGGCGTGCGGCAGCAGAGCTAGCAGCAGCTGCTGGGCCCGCTCGCGATGGTCGGCGCGGGTGGATTCGAGCATGGTGATGGCGCGCGGCAGTGCCGCACGGTCGCCGTTGCGGATGGCCTCGGCCAGTTCCTCCACGGTCATGCCCAGACCCTGGGGACTCGGTGCTGCGGTGTTGGCGGGTTTGTCCGAGTGTGCTGCACCCTCAACGCAGAGCGAACGTCGTTTACGCCGTCGCCGCCTTCAAGCAATGCAGGTTGTCGCTGTAAGGCGGGCAATCGGGGTGCCGCCCGGCGCAGGGTCAGCTGGGGCAGGCGTGAACGTTGTGACACGGCGCTTTACGAGTCCAGGTCGTACCCGAGCCGGTCGGCCAACTTGTGCAGCAGGCCGATCGCGGAGTCGGCGATGACGGTCCCGGGCGGGTAGATCGCGGCGGCCCCGGCCTCGTACAACTCATCGAAATCACCGGGTGGGATGACCCCGCCGACCACGATCATGATGTCGGGACGTCCCACCTCTGTCAGGGCATCGCGCAGCGCCGGCACCAGCGTCAGATGACCGGCTGCCAGCGAGGACACGCCGACGACGTGGACGTCGTTGTCGGCGGCCTGCCTGGCCACCTCTTCGGGGGTGGAGAACAACGACCCGACGTCGACGTCGAACCCGATGTCGGCGAACGCCGTCGCGATCACCTTCTGGCCGCGGTCGTGGCCGTCCTGACCCATCTTGGCGATCAGGATTCGCGGGCGGCGACCGTCGGCTTCGGCGAACTTCTCGACGAGTTCGGTTGCTTTGGCGAGATTGGGGGAGGTTCCCACCTCGTCACGGTAAACCCCGGCGATCGTGCGTATCTCAGCCTGGTGGCGTCCGTAGACCTTTTCGAGCGCGTCGGAGATCTCCCCGACGGTCGCCTTGGCCCGAGCCGCATTGATGGCCAGCGCCATCAGGTTGTTACCCAACCCATCTCCCCCGCAAGCGGGAGGTGCCCCCACACCGGCCGGCCCGCTCGCCGCAGCCGCGCGACTCAGCTCCGCCAGTGCGGCGGCAACCTCCTCGGGGTCTCGATTCGCCCGCAGCTCTTGGAGTTTGGCCAACTGTTCGGCGCGCACCCGGCTGTTTTCGACCTTGAGCACCTCGATCTCTTGGTCCTCGGCCACCTGATACTTATTCACCCCGATCACCGGTTGCTGGCCGGAGTCGATGCGGGCCTGGGTCCGCGCGGCGGCCTCCTCGATACGCAGCTTCGGAATGCCTTCGCCGATCGCCTGCGCCATGCCGCCGTGCTCGGCGACCTCCTCGATATGCGCGCGCGCCCGCAGCGCCAGCTGGTGGGTGAGCCACTCCACGTAATACGAACCCGCCCACGGGTCGATCGGCCGGGTGGTACCGGACTCCTGTTGCAGCAGCAGCTGGGTGTTGCGGGCGATGCGGGCGGAGAAGTCGGTGGGCAGCGCCAGCGCCTCGTCTAATGCGTTGGTGTGCAACGACTGGGTGTGGCCCTGGGTGGCGGCCATCGCCTCGATGCAGGTGCGGGCAACGTTGTTGAACACGTCCTGGGCGGTCAGCGACCAGCCCGAAGTTTGCGAATGTGTGCGCAGCGACAGCGATTTCGAACTCTTGGGCTCGAACTTGGCCACCAGCTCGCTCCACAGCAGCCGCCCGGCGCGCAGCTTGGCAACCTCCATGAAGAAGTTCATCCCGATGCCCCAGAAGAACGACAGGCGCGGTGCGAACTTGTCGATGTCCAGGCCGGCGTCCAGGCCGGCCTTGATGTACTCGACACCGTCGGCCAACGTGTACGCCAGCTCCAAATCGGCTGTCGCACCGGCCTCTTGGATGTGATAGCCGGAGATCGAGATGGAGTTGAACTTCGGCATCTTGGCGCTGGTGTAGGCGAAGATGTCGGAGATGATCCGCATCGAGGGCTTGGGCGGGTAGATGTAGGTGTTGCGGACCATGAACTCTTTGAGGATGTCGTTCTGGATGGTGCCGGCCAGCTTCTCCGGCGGCACCCCCTGCTCCTCGGCGGCCACCACGTACAGCGCCAGGATCGGCAGCACCGCCCCGTTCATCGTCATCGACACCGACACTGCTGACAGGTCGATGCCGTCGAACAGCTGGCGCATGTCGAGGATGGAATCGATTGCCACGCCGGCCATTCCGACGTCGCCCTGGACGCGGGGATGGTCGGAATCGTAGCCGCGGTGGGTGGCCAGGTCGAAGGCCACCGACAGACCCTTCTGACCGGACGCCAGGTTGCGACGGTAGAACGCGTTGGATTCGGCGGCGGTGGAGAAGCCCGCGTACTGACGAATGGTCCATGGCTGGTTGACATACATCGTCGGGTAGGGACCACGCAGGAACGGCGGCTCACCCGGGAAGCTGTGCAGCGGGTAGCCTTCTTGCTCGGCCGCTGCCCGGTCTTCGGCGATGTACACCGGCTTGACCTCGATACCCTCCGGAGTCTGCCACTGCAGCTGCTCGGGGCTATACCAGTGCGCTTTCGCCGCCGCGGCGACATGCTTTTCAACCGCGGCCGCGGTTGGCTTGGTCAATGGGCGGTCACTGTCGAACGGGACGTCGGCGAAGCTGCCAATCGAGGGGACCGTAGCTGTCATCGTTATGCCCCCAGCCTGAAGAGCAGATCCGAAAGCGCTTCGACTGCATCCATTTTCGCGGTCAAGTACCCGTCGGGCCGCTGGCCGGAATGATCTACAGCCTTTTCCGGCCCGGCCAGGTACACCCGTTCGATGCCGGCGGCACGGGCGGCCTGTACCACGCCGGGCACCTCGTCCGCGTAGCGCCGGTCGGTGCCGCAGATCACCGCCACCGTCGGTGACCCCGCGCCGGTGACGGCCTGCGCGACATCTGCAGCCTCGACGGTGCCGGGGTTGATCGCCTCGATGCCGCCGGATGCCAACAGGTTTGCGGCGAAGGTGGTGCGGATGTTGTGTTCGGCCAGCGGCCCCAGCGGCAGCAGCAACACCTGCGGCCGCTTGTCATGCGCGGCGAGATAGACGTCCGAACGGTCGCGCAGCGCCTCGAACTCGGCGGCGTAGCGCCGCACCCGTCCCGAACGCCCCAGCGAATCACCTTGCGGCAGCGGCGCTTCGCCAAGATTCGGGAATTCGTTGACGCCGGTGATGGCGATGCGGCGGTGCGCGATGTCCTCGGCGCGTCTGGCGGCGAGCGATCCGATCTCATCCACCAGGTAGCCATGGGCCACGGCGAACCCGCCGCGCGACTCGATGGACTGGAAGTGCTGCCAGGCCCGCTCGGCCAGCTCCCGCGTCAAATCCTCGACAAACCACGACCCGCCGGCCGGATCGAGCACCCGTCCGACATGCGACTCCTCCAGCAGCAGCAACTGCGTGTTGCGGGCGATCCGGCGCGCGAAGCTCGTCGCGGTGCCCGGCCAGCCGCCGGGGATGGATACGTCGAACGCGTACACCAGCACGGTGTCGGCGCCGCCGACGCCGGCGCCGAAGGCCGCCAGCGTGCAGCGCAGCATGTTCACCCACGGGTCCCGCTGGGTCATCATCGGCAGCGACGTCTCGGCGTGCACGACGGCCGCACCGCCGTCGGGATCACCAACCACCTCGGCGACACGCGCCCACAACTGGCGCGCCGCACGCATCTTGGCCAGCGTCATGAACTGGTCGTCATCGGCGGCGAGCCGGAAGCTGATCTGACGCAGCGCCTGTTGGACCGGCAGCCCCGCTTCGGTGAGTGCCCGCAGATAAGTGACCGCCGCGGCGATCGTCGCGCCGAGTTCCCAGCCGGCGGTGGCGCCCAGGTTGTGAAAAGCGGGGCCGTCGACGGTGATCGACCGCACGCCCGGCCGCTCGACGGTACGTTTCGCGACCGAGACGACGTCCTCGAGCAGCGGAGCGCCGCGCTCGCTCAGGGTTGCGGTCAGCGGGTCGGCGCCCAGGTCCACCGACACGGTCGCGCGCTGCTCGGCGTCGACCTGGTCGACCAGCGTCAGCATCGCGTCAGCGGCGGCCGCATAGTCGGCTCCTGCGTCGACGATGACCGGCGCCATGCTCAGGTACACGCCCTCGAGCAGGGCCGCGATCTGGTCGGGAGCCACGCCGGACTCCCCCACCCGCAGCAAGAGCCCGCCGACGCCTTCGCCGAGTGCGGTCAACAGCGCGCCGTTGGCCTCACCTGCCGGCACACCGGGCGCGGGAAACGCCTCGACGACCTTCCAGCCCGACTTGACGTCCCGCGATGCGTCGCCGCCGCGAACGAAGGGCCATAGTCCTGGTAACGGCGGCTCGGGCAGCTCGTCGAACGCGGTATAGAGCGGCCGGATCACGAACCCGTCGTAGGTCGGGGTCTCCAGCCGCTGCTCAGGGTGGTCGCCGAGGTCGGCCGGATCGACACGGGCGCTCTTGGACAACACACCGGCAACCGCACTGCGCCAGCGCCCGCGAACCTGTTCTAGGTCGGCGAGCTCGGGTACGTCGATGGACACCGATTTGCTCCTGTTTCCGCAGCAATCAACAGTCTTGCTTCGGCTCACTTCCGTCTTGTCGCTTAACTAACAAGGCTAATTGATCGGCACCGGAATCCAGGAATCGAGGTGCCGGCGAGCGCAACACCGCCACGGCGAAACGCCAGTCCGGGGCAACTCGGTATTCATCTTCGCCCCGTACTCTTGAGCCGTGACGACCGCCGCGATCTGCAAGACCACCGATACGGTGCGCGGTGTCGCCATGGCCGTGGTCTCGGGCGCGCGTCAGGCGTCGCTGCCGAGGCTGGTCGCAAGCGTGGTGGGAATCACAGTTCTGGTGGCGGTGGCATTGTTGGTTCCGCTGCCCACGGCAATGGAAATGCGTGACTGGGCCCGGTCGCTGGGACCGTGGTTTCCGCTGGCGTTCTGGCTCGTCCACACCGTCGTCACGGTGCCGCCGTTTCCCCGCACCGCCTTCACGCTGGCGGCCGGGCTACTGTTCGGACCTGTGATCGGTGTGGCCATCGCGGTCACGGCCAGCACCGCCAGCGCCGTTCTGGCGACGCTGCTGGTCCGCGCGACCGGGTGGCGGCTCAACCGCCTGGTCCGCAGCCGGACCATCGTCCGTCTCGACCAGCGACTGCGGGAGCGGGGTTGGCTGGCCATCTTGTCGCTGCGGTTCATCCCCGCCGTGCCGTTCTCGGCGATCAACTACGCCGCAGGCGCCTCGGCCGTGCGCATCATGCCGTACATGTGCTCGACGGTGGTTGGCCTGCTGCCCGGCACAGCCGCGGTGGCGATCCTGGGCAACGCGTTCGCCGGAGACGGCAACCCGTTGTTGGTACTGGTTTCGGTGGGCACGGCCGCGCTCGGTCTGTGCGGATTGGGTTATGAGATCCGCCAGTATCGCCGCCACCACCGGCACACTGCCGAATCTGTCACCGAGCCGCTCTCCGAACCCGCTGTCGCGCCCTGACCACTCGCCGTGCAGTTTGCTCATCTGGCGTCGGCGCGCACGATCATGCTCGTGGCCGGAGCGGTGCTGTGCCTCGGGGTGGCAGCCTGGCCCCTGCGGGCATCCCGGCGCGCCGGGACCTATAGCTGGCGGCTGTCGCTGGTCGCGCTGTTGAGCGCGGCGTCGTTCATCGTGACGATGTTTTTGCCCGGACCCCGCAGGGCGCCGGTGCAGCCGCTGGTGACCCTCCCGGCCGCGAGCGCAATCGGGCCCGGCGCCGCCATCGCCGTCGCCTACGCCGACGGAACCGGCGGAATGGCCTGTACCGCGGGTTTTCTGGTTCGCACCGCGGGCGGCCAGACCGGAGTGCTCACCGCCGGACACTGCAACCGGCCGGGCGAAGGGAGCAAGGTGAGCATGAACTCCGGTTCCGTCCCTTACCAGACGGTGGGCACATTCACCCAAACCGTCAGCGAGGGAACGCGCGGCGAAGCCCACGACATCGGGCTGGTGATGCTCGATTCGGACAAAGTCCCCCGGACGGCGTCAATCACTGGGCCGATGCCGGTCAGCGGCGTCGCCGGCGACCTGCGAATCGGGGAGCAGCTGTGCAAGTGCGGCATGCGCACCGGCCGGATGGCATGCGGGCAGATCACCGACGTCACCGAAAGCAAGGTCGCGTTTCTGGCACCCAGCCAATGCGGCGATTCCGGTGGCCCCGTCTACCTCATCCGGCCCGACGGCGCGGCGGCCGTCGGGATCCACATCCGCGGCGGGCGTCCGAACGAACCCAACCCGACCTGTTCCACACCCGCGACGTTCTCGGTGGCCGAACTGGTACGGCCGTGGCTGGACCAGTGGGGTCTGACCGTCGTGACCGGCTAACGACTCAGCTGACCCTGACCGGCAGACTCAGCCGGAACCGCGCACCCCCGTCATGCGCCAGACAGACCAGGTCGCCACCGTGGGCCCGGGCCAGCGCGCGGGCGATCGGCAGGCCCAGCCCGGCGCCGCCGTGGTCGCGGGCGCGCCCGGCGTCCAAACGCACCAACCGCTCGAAGACGCGGAAGCGCTCGGCGTCGGGAATGCCCGGGCCGGTGTCGGTGACCGTCACCTGCGCCGCCGCGGGGTCGACGCTCAGGTCGATGGTCACCGTCCCGCCGGCCGGGGTGTGCCGGCGGGCGTTGTCCAGCAGATTGGACAGGATCTGCGCAACCCTCGTCGGGTCCGCCGGGATTGTCAGCTTGTCCACTCCGGTCCGCACGATCGATAGCCGCGGGGCCAGCATCGCGGCCCGCTGCGCCTCCGCGTCGACGATGACGGCCAGGTCGGTGTCGTGGACGTCCAGCGGCAGACCGGCGTCGATGCGACTCAGATCCAGCATGTCGGCCACCAGCCTGCCCGCTCGGCGGGCATCGGACTGCAACAGGCTGGCCCGCCGGTACTGGGCACTCGCCTGCGAATCGCTCTCATGGGCGGCGAGCTGTTCGGCGGCCGCTTGCATGCCCGCGATCGGGGTTCGCAACTCGTGAGCGGCGTCTACCAGGAACTGCCGGGTGGCGGCCTCGGCACGCTGGGCCGCCGCCGCCGCCTGCTGCGCCCGCAATTCGGAGTCCTCCAACGCATCCAGCATTGAGTCGAAAGCGGCTGCCGCACGACCTAATTCGGTGTCGGTGCGCGAGGGGCGCAGGCGCCGCCCCCGGTCACCGGTGGCGATGCCCCTGGCCAGGGTCGTCAACCGGTCCAAAGGCCGCAGTGCTGCCTTGCTGACGGCGATCAGCAAAAGCGCCGCCACCACCAGCGTCACCAGACCCGCGCCGACCATCAGTTGCCGCAATTGCCGGGTCACCTGCATGGTCTGGGTGGTGTCGGCAACCAGAATCAGCCGGGCACCGTCGGGCAGCGGGTGTACCACCACCGTCGCGCTGCCGTCGGGCGGCGGCCCGGGCGGCGGCGGAGGCAACGGCGGGGGTCTTGATGGCCGACCCGACGGTGGGATCGGCATCGGTGCGAGCGGGTGGCCGGGCGGTGGCGGGAACCCGGGAGGCGGCACCACCGACCCGGCTTTGATGTCAGGGCTGATGCCGGGATCGCCGTAGCCGGCGCCGTCGGCCATGACCACCAACGCGCGCACGGTGCCGCCGTTCAGTTGAGCGGCCAGCAGCTCGGGCGGGGTATTGGCGGCGACCAGGGCATCGGCCCGCGACGTGGCGGCCAGCAGCCGGTCGTGCAGATTGCGGCGCGCCTGCATCCCCAGGCTGACGTCGATCGTCACCCCGAGCACCGCCACTAGCACGACCAGCAGCGCCAGCACCAGCAGCAACACCCGGCGCTGCAACGACGGGGTGGCGGTGCCCGGTTCGACCGTCATGAGCGGTGCGGCTGCAAGCGATACCCGATCCCGCGCACTGTCTGCACGACCCGTGGCCCATGCGCCTCGAGTTTGCGCCGCAGGCTACTCACGTGCACCTGCACCAGATTGGCGTCGTACGCGTCGTAGCCCCACACCGCACTGAGGATCTGGTTGGCACTGACAATCCGGCCGCGCTGTTCGACGAGGAATTCCAGCAACCGCAATTCAGTGGCGGTCAGGTCCAGTTGATGGCCGTCACGTGCCGCCACCCCGGCGTCGACGTCGAGGATCACGTCACCGAACTGGATCACCTTGGGCAGCCGTCCCCGCCGCCGCAGCACAGCGCCCACCCGGGACACCAGTTCGGCCAGCTCGAACGGCTTGACGACGTAGTCGTCGGCGCCGCCGTCGAGGCCGCGCAACCGGTCCGGCAGTCCGTCACGCGCGGTGATCAACACGATCCCGACGTCGCCGTACTCGCGGACCACGTCGATGAGCTCGAATCCGTCCCGGCCCGGCAGCATCACGTCGAGCACCACCAGGTCGGGCCGCAACCCGGCCAGCACCTGCTCCAATCCGTCACCGTCGCAACGCGTGTCGGTGTGGTAGCCGACATCAGCCAGCGCCTCGCTGACCATCTCGCGGATCGTTTCGGAGTCTTCGACCACCAGCACGCGCGGCGTGCCGACACTGAACTGATCCGTCGCCGAACGGCTGTCCGTCATGCCCTCATTCTTAGTCGTGACCACGACCGGCCCGCGCATTTGCGGCCGCATTTCACAGCGACGGCGCACAATCCCCGTATGGCTCCCGACGGCACCACCCACCCAGCACCAGCGCGACGGTATTCCCTCGGCGCGCTGATCGGCGCCGGGCTGGCGGGCGTGGCAGTCGGCGCGACGGCCGCGTTCGCGGTGACCGGCCTGGTCTTCACCGTCCGCGTCGAACTGCCTCCGCCGCCGTATCCGCAGTTCTCGACGACGCCACCGACGCCTCCTCCGGCGCTGTCCAGCGTCGTTCCGACCTCGGCGCCGCCCAGTCTGGTCCCGGGTCCGCCACCCCTGCCGCCGGGACCGTCCTGATTTCTTCAGGTCCACTTCAAGTTCGGCTCTTACCGTCGCGACTGCAACAGTCCAACGACGTGAGGAGTCGCATGACCTCCGACGACACCCCGACGACTGATCCGTCAGTCGCCGCACCCGTACCCCCACCGACCGCGGCGCCCGCCGCGCCCGTGGCACCGGTGGTCGCGCAAAAGCCCCGCCATTCCACGCGCGTGGTGGTGGGCGCCGGCATCCTCGGCGGGCTGGTGGGCGCCGTCGTCACCGCTGGTACGGCGCTTCTGATCATGGCGTTCGGGTTCGGGCCTACCCCTCCGCCGCCGGGTCCGGGTTTCGGCCCGCCCGGCGCATCGCACTTCGGATTCCCGCCGCCAGGCGGACCCGGTGGGCCGATGGCCGGTCCCAGAGGCCCGATGGGGATGGCACCGCCTCCGATGGGTCCGGGCGGCCCCGGATTGCGGGCCCCGTTCCCGGGTGGTCCGCCGCCGATGGGACCGGGCCCGCTGCCCGGGCAGCAACCGCCGGGACCGGGCCAGCCGCCGGCACCACCGTCGGGGAACCCGAGCGCATCGCCGACTCCCCCGCGGTAGTCCCTGTCGCGAGGGTGCGAAACAGCACGCTCGCGACATAGGGATGTCATGCGTGGCACCCGCGAGCTGCGGTTGGATTAAGTGCCTTCTGGCCCCTTAGCGGTCATCGCCGCGAACAGGGCCAGGAACAGCACGGCCGGAACCGCATTGGCCACCTTGTCCCGCACCCGGATATGGGCGCCTACCGCCAGCGCGAAGTACACCGTCAGCATCGCGGTAGTCAGCCTGGCCAGTGCCGGAAAGCGGTTCACCGACGCCAGCCCCACCGCCGCCGCAGCCTTGACCACCGGCAGGACGGGCCTCACATTCTCGGGAACTTCGACGGTGTCCAACACCTTCCGGATAGGGGGCATCTGGACTGCGCACGCCACCGCGTCGACGGCATGAAACGCCGCCAACGCCGCGTATGTCCTCGGTGAAGTCACAGTGCTCATCCGGCAATCCTATTGATGCAACTCGGGAGGCACGCCCAGCGGCCGCTCCACCGGCTTGTTCGCTATCGCCTCCGCCTTGGCCACGGCCTGCGCGACCGTCGGGTCGGTCTCGGTGGAGAACCAGTCCGCGACCTCGGCGTCATCGTCGGCGGCGTGCCGGGGCGCCTCGTCGACCGGGGACGGTTCGAAGCGGAACACCCCGTCCTCGCCGGGCTTGCCCAGCATGCGGGTGAATCCCTGCAGCGCGGCGTTGAAATCGCTGGGCACCACCCACACCTTGTTGGCGTCGCCGCGCGCCATCTCCGGCAGCGTCTGCAGGTACTGATAGGCCAGCATCTCCGGGGTGGGCCGGCCCGCCTTGATCGCGGCGAACGTCTTCTCGATGGCCTTGGCCTGACCCTGCGCCCGCAGATAGGCGGCGGCACGCTCACCCTGGGCGCGCAGCACCCGCGACTGCCGATCTGCCTCGGCGGACAGGATCGCCGCCTGCTTGGCACCCTCGGCGGCCAGGATCTGCGACGCCTTCTGACCCTCTGCCTGCATGATCGCGGCCTGGCGGGTCCCTTCGGCCGTCAGGATCATCGCGCGCTTCTCGCGGTCGGCCTTCATCTGCTTCTCCATCGACGCCTGGATCGACGGCGGCGGATCGATGCTGCGCAACTCCACCCGAGCAACCCGCAGGCCCCACCGGCCGGTCGCCTCGTCGAGCACGCCGCGCAGCTGGGCGTTGATCTGGTCACGGGAGGTCAGGGTCTGCTCGAGGGTCATACCGCCGACCACGTTGCGCAGCGTGGTGGTGGTCAGCTGCTCCACACCGACGATGTAGTTGCTGATCTCGTAGACCGCCGCCTGCGGCACGGTGACCTGGAAGTAGACGACGGTGTCGATGTTGAGGGTCAGGTTGTCCTCGGTGATGACGGGCTGTGGCGGGAACGACACCACGCGCTCGCGCAGATCCACCCGGGCCCGGATACGGTCGATGAACGGCACCAGCAACGTCAGCTGCCCGCTGACTGTGCGGCTGTACCGGCCCAGGCGCTCGATGACCGCGGCCTCGGCCTGCGGTATCAATGCGACCGACTTGGCCACGACGACGATGGCGAATATCACCAGAACGGCCAGGAAGACCAGGCCGGCAACCGCACCTTCCACCGGGATTCCTTTCTCGAAACCAGCTAAGCGTTCTTGAAGACCACCGCGGTGGCACCGTCGATGTGCACGACGGTAACCGACTGGCCGGGTTCGTAGACGTCGCCGTCGTTGAGCGGGCGCGCGGTCCACACCTGACCGTCCAGCTTCACCTGGCCGGCATCGTGGGCAACCCGGTCGAGCACCACGGCGCTCTTGCCCTCCAGCGCCTTCACACCCATCACCGGTCCCTTGGCTGGGGTGAGCCGGCGCCGCAGCGCCGGGCGGACCAGAGCCAGCAACAGCACCGAGACGATGAGAAAGACCAATCCGTCCGCCCAGACCGGCCAGTCGGCCAGCCAGCTGACACCCGACGCCGCCAATGCGCCACCACCGAGCATCAGCAGAAACATGTCGCCGGTGAGAGCTTCGGCACCGACAAGCACCAACGCTGCGATAAGCCAGATCAGCGCCACGGGCATGGGCTCAGAATACGCGCGTGATCCACGTCGGCGGCGACGAACAACTACACTGCGAGATCATGTGGTGTCCGAGTGTTTCGCTGTCGATGTGGGCCAACGCCTGGCTCGCGGGCAAGGCCGCGCCCGACGACGTCCTGGACGCGTTATCACTATGGGCGCCAAGGCAATCGGTGGCCGCCTATGATGCGGTCGCTGCGGGTCACACCGGTCTGCCGTGGCCCGATGTGAACGATGCCGGAACGGTGTCGTTGCTGCAGACGTTGCGAGGGGCGATCAGCGGGCCACCGTCGTCGCTGCGCGGCACCATCAACGTGGTATTGCCGGTACCCGGGGACGTGCGCGGGCTTTTTGCCGGAACCCAGTTCGCCCAGGACGCACTGGCCGCGGGCGAAGCCGTCATCATCAGCAGTACGACCGACCCCCACACCGCGATCGGGCTCGTCCCCGATTTCACCTACAGCGATACCGACGACACCGAATACGGGCAGCCCGAACTGTGTGCACTGACCTGGATGGTGTACTCGCTGCCCGGCCCCCCGGCATTCGACTACCACGATCTCGGCGGCGCCGAATACGAGCTGCGGTCGGCGGTCCGTTCGGCCGCTGACGCTTTGGGTGCGCTGGGACTGGGATCTGCTGGGAGCGTGGACAATCCACGGGAACTCGTCGAGCAGATGCTGGAATCGCTACGCCAGCACCGAGTTCCCGACCACGCACCGACGCGCGCGCTGCGGGTGCTGGAGAATGCCGCACACGTCGACGCGATCATCGCTGTCAGCGCCGGCTTGAGCCGGCTGTCCGACCATATGACGGGCGGGCCGGAACTCATTGGGACGCAATCGTCGTCGGAAGGTCAGATCGCGACCGACGCGCTGCGGCCGTTGACCGCCGTGGTGCGCTCGGCGCGCATGGCGGCGGTCGACGCGATCCTGCATTCGGCGTGGACGGACTAGCCGGCAGCGCAGTGCGGTGGACGGCACGGGGCGCCGTCGACACTGGCCAGACATCCCGGCACCGGGCCGGAACCGGTGACACGCGCGGGCTCGCGACCGTCGCGTAGCTCGTCGATCAAATCGATTGCTAACCGGGCGAATCGAGGGTCGGCGTTGGGCGTACCGGCGCGGGCCAATGCAATGCCCAAATCGTCGGCTTGCAGCCGCAACTCGTGGTCGAGATCCCACACCACCTCGATATGGTCGGCGACAAAACCGATGGGACAGACGATTACGGCCTTGGTGCCCGCTGCGACCAGCGTCGTGAGGTGGTCACCCACGTCAGGTTCCAGCCAGGGCACCTGTGGCGGACCCGAGCGCGACTGCCACACCAGGTCATGCTCGCCATACCCCGCGGCTGAGGCGACAAGCCTTGCAGCATAAGCGACCTGGCGGCTGTACAGGTTGGGCCCGCAACGTCGGTCAGCGCCCGTGGGGATGGAATGCGCGGTGAAGACCAGCCGGGCATCCTTCGGCACGGTCTGCGCGGCCGCACCGACGGCCTCAGCGAACATGTCGATGAACAGCGGGTGGTCGAAATAAGTCCTCAGCTTGATCAGCTCCGGTGCACCGGGACCGGCCGCTGCCCGGGCCCGGGCGATGTCCTCGACGTACTGCGTACAGCTGGAATAGCCACTCCACGCAGAGGTGGTGAAAGTGGCCGCACGGCGGACACCGTTGTCGCGCATGGCCGCAACGGTGTCCTCGATGTAGGGCGCCCAGTTGCGGTTGCCGAAATACACCGGCAGGTCCTGCTGCTTGCGTAGTTCGGCGATCAACGCGCGGTTGATGCCGTTGATCGGCGACACGCCGCCGAAATGCAGGTAGTGCTGCGCGACGTCATCCAACCGCTCGGGTGGCACGTTGCGGCCGCGGGTGACGTTCTGCAGAAACGGCCGGACCTGCTCCGGCCCTTCCGGCCCGCCGAATGACAACAGCAGGACCGCGTCGAATTGCATTGTCACCTAAAGCAATTGAGTGTGAGCGCCGCCGTCGGCGTAGATTATGTCGCCCGTGGTAGCCGGCAGCCATTCGGAGAGCAGCGCGCACACCGTCTTGGCGACCGGCGTGGGATCCTTCATGTTCCAGCCGATCGGCGCACGCTGGTCCCAGCCTTCTTCGAGCAGCTGGATCTGGGCGCCCGCCTCGTCGCCGAGTGCGCCACCCACGATCGCTGCCATAGCGAGCGTGCGGATCGGGCCGGCGGCAACGAGATTCGAGCGCACACCGTACTTTCCGGCCTCACGCGCGACGAACCGGTTGACGGACTCCAGCGCGCTCTTGGCGACCGTCATCCAGTTGTAGGCCGGCATCGCGCGGGTGGGGTCGAAGTCCATGCCAACAATGCCGCCGCCGGGGTTCATGATCGGCAGCAACGCCTTTGCCAGCGAGGCATAGGAGTACGCGGAGATGTGGATGCCCTTGGAAACGTCCTGGTAGGGCGCGTCGAAGAAGGGGTTGATGCCCATCCCGCTCTGCGGCATGAAACCGATCGAGTGCACGACGCCGTCGAGCTTGTTGCCTTCGCCGATGACCTCGGTCACCCGGGCCGCCAGGCTGTCCAGGTGTTCCTGGTTCTGCACGTCCAGTTCGATCAGCGGAGCCTTCTCCGGTAGCCGGTCCACGATGCGCTGGATCAACCGCAGCCGGTCGAACCCGGTCAGCACCAGCGAAGCGCCCTGCTCCTGGGCGACTTTGGCGATGTGGAACGCGATCGACGAGTCGGTGATGATCCCGGAGACCAGGATCCGTTTGCCTTCGAGCAGTCCTGTCATACCCTGTCCGTCCTTAGGTTGATGGAGATCAGTGGCCCATACCCATGCCGCCGTCGACCGGAATGACCGCGCCGGAGATGTAGCTCGCATCCTCGGATGCCAGGAAGCTGACCACCCCGGCAACCTCGGCGGCGGTACCGACCCGCTTGGCCGGGATGAATTGTAAGGCCCCCTCTTGGATCCGCTCGTCCAGCGAGCGGGTCATATCGGTGTCGATGTAGCCCGGGGCCACCACGTTCGCCGTCACGTTGACCTTCGACAGCTCGCGGGCGATGGAGCGGGCCATGCCGATGACGCCGGCCTTGGAAGCAGCGTAGTTGGCCTGGTTCCCGATGCCCCAGCTGCCGGAGACCGAACCGATGAAGATCATCCGGCCGAACTTCTTCCGCTGCATGCTGCGCGCCGCCCGCTGCGCCACCCGGAACGCTCCGGTCAGGTTCGCGTCGATGACCTTCTCGAACCGCTCCTCGGTCATTCGGATCAGGAATGCGTCCGCGGACACCCCGGCGTTGGACACCAGCACCTCGACCGGACCCTGGTGCTCTTCGACCTCTTTGAACGCGCGATCGACGGCGTCGTTGTCGGTGACGTCGCACTCGACGGCGAACAGACCGTCAGGCGCCCCCGATCCGCGATGGGTTACGGCCACCTTGTGGCCGTCGGTTGCCAGCCGTTGGGCGATCGCCAGACCGATCCCCCGGTTTCCACCGGTGACCAGGACTGAACGGGACACGAAGGGGGGTTTGCCGCCAACAACGGCGGCCTCGCTGGAGGTGTCAGTGGCTGCCTCAGTCACCCCGTCAACCTAGCGCCTTGGCGCGATCGGCCGAAATTGGGTCTTCAGCCCGCGGTGCGCAGAACCATGTCCACCGCCGCCTCGATGACCTCGTCGTCAGGCAAGGCGCCGAACATCACCGACGGGCACGCCACCACGCCGGAGAGCATGGAGATGGCCGCTTCCAGTTCTGCCCCTTCGAAGGCCGTTTCCAGGATGGTGCGGATGGTCCGCTGTCCCTCGGTGTTGATCTGGTGCCGAAGCTGCCTCATCATCTCGTCGGTAGCCCACTGAGCCATCGCCGAGAGCACCTGGTCGAGCCGGTGGTCGAGCACGGCCTGGCGAAACGCCGTGAGCTCGCCGATCAGATCGGCACGGAGATCGCCGGTGGGCTGGTGGTGTCTAACCTCACCCAAAGCCTGCAGAGCTATGGCGGCCAGGTCGAACCTGGTGGGCCAGTGCTTGTAGACGGTGGTCTTCGAATAGCCGGCCCGCTCAGCGACATGAGCGTGCGTCAACGCCTCAGATCCCTCGCTCACCAGCACGTCGAACGCCGTGCGCGCGACGTCGGCCCTGGTCCGGACGATCCGGGCGTCCTCACCCGTCCCACCCGACCGGGTGTCGTGACCAGGTGCCATGGGCGTTAGTCCTTTCCCGCTCCGGGCTTGGGCGGCAACTCACAGGTGTTCCGAATGTACTCGGTGGCCAGTGGTACCAAAAGTTTCTCAGCTGACCACTAGTGGATGGATTGTCCATTAATGTACGATCTGGCTGTTAGCTTGCCCCATCACGTTCAAAGGTTCAACGATGATCCCGAAAGAACTGACCCACTCCCAATTCGACACCGTCTACAACGTCCTTTCCTTCTCGATCGCGGCACAGCTGTTCACCGCGATTTTTCTGCTGGCCAGTCAGGGACGCGTGCTGGCGCGCTACCGGCAGGCCGTGGTGATCTCCGCGATCGTCTGCGGGATCGCGGCCTATCACTACTTCCGCATCTTCGAGTCGTTCAAGGCCGCGTTCGTCACCAACGCACAGGGCGGCCGCGGCACCTACGTCCAGGCCGCCGGGGTGTCGTTCAACGAGGCATACCGCTATGTCGACTGGTTTCTGACGGTGCCGTTGCTGTTGACCGAACTCGTCGTCGTGCTGACACTGGCGCGCAAGTTGCAGAATTCACTGCTCTACCGGCTGATCCCGGCGGCAGCCCTGATGATCGGCCTGGGTTATCCCGGGGAGATCAGCGACAACAACACGCTGCGCAACGTCTTCGGATTGCTGTCTACGATTCCCTTCCTCTACATCCTCTACGTGCTGTTCGTCGAGCTGACCCGCTCGCTGGACCGTCAGCCGGCGGCCGTGCGGAGCACCGTGAGCGGGATTCGCTACCTGCTGCTGGGCACATGGGGCGTCTACCCCATCGCCTACATCATTCCGCTCTACGCGGCCGGCGCCGGTGCGTCCTCGTGGGTGATCAAGCAGGGCGGCTACTCCGTTGCCGACATCTTGTCCAAGTGCCTCTACGGCTTGCTGATCTACAAGATCGCGCGCCTGAAGTCTCAAGCCGACGACCCGGGCTTCGCGGTCGAAGAGGGTGCGCATGGTGACGTGACTGCCGTCGCGCAGGCCAACGGCAGCCGGTCTACCGCATCGGTCGCCCGGCGCGGCCAAAGCGGAACACCGGCCGCAACGGCCTGACCGCGGTTCCGGCCGCGACCACCGCGTAGTTGACGGTTGGCGTGTCTCCGAAACGGGACCGCACTCCCCGGGCCGTGGATCCCGGGGAGTGCGGTCCACTACCGTCGGCAGCTCGTGGCCACGCTCTTGCGTCGCGGCGCCCGACGCGACCGGCGACCGCTGATCCGCTGAAGATCGCTGCGAGCTGGTCCAGGTGTTTGCTGCTAGGCGCGGTACTCGCATTTGGCGGGTGCACCGTCGGACTGCCCGCAGTCCCCGGTCCGGTCGTCCTGCACATCGCCGCGTTCGGCTTCTTGCTCGGAGTACCGCACGGCGCAGCGGACCACGTGATCGCCACGCGGCTGGCCGGCAACACGCCGATGGTGCTCGTCGCGGCCGTGTACGCAGGCGTAGCCGCCGGTGCGTTTGCGCTTTTGCAGTGGGCGGACCCGATCGCGCTGATACTGGCGATCACCCTTAGCGCCCTGCATTTCGGCCTCGGCGAGCTCGAGGTGGTTCATCGGCTCACGGACTGGCACCCGCCGGCGTGGATGGCTGGTTCGATCATCGTCGCGGGCACCGGCGCACTGGTTCTGCCACTGGCGCGTTGCGGCGATCAGCTGAGAGCGGTGGCGACGACGGTCTCGCCTGCCCTGGCGTCGGCAGTGGGCCGGCAGCCGCTACAGAAAGCCCTTCTCGCAATCTGGCTCGCGGCGGCGCTGGTCGCGATCTGCGGTTCGCTGAAGTCGCATCACCCCGCGGTCGCCGGCGACATCCTCCTCGTCGGCGCCGCGGGTCTGCTGGCGCCACCCGTGATCGCATTCGCCGTCTGGTTCGGCGGCTGGCACGCGCTGCGCCATTGCGCCCGCCTCCTGACAGTGGAGCCAACGTGCGCCGCCCTGGTGGTCGCCGGACGCCCCGGTACGGCGGTCCTGCGTCTGGTCCGACTCGCCGCCATACCCACCCTTGCGGCGTGGATCGCGTTGGCCGTTCTCGGCTGGTTCAGCGTCGCGACGCCGAATTCAACCGTGTTACTCGCCGACACGCTGCGCCTGCTGCTGGCCCTCACCGTGCCCCACGCGCTGGTCGTGCTGTGGCTCGATCGCGTCACAGCATGCCGCGGCGGCCGGATGAAACAGGCGGTGGACAGTTAGGCCATAACTGCATTGCTCATACACTAGTGAACAACTAGTCTAGTAAATGTCACGCTGTCTCTTCTCGGCGATCGAGGCAGCCCACGCACTCGACGGACGAACCCGTCCCTGCACACCCCCGACAACCGCGACGGATTGGCACAGATCACATGAGTCCGAGAATCGACGTAGAGGCTAAGTTGGCCCGCCAGGCCGACGAGATCGACACCCGCTACCACCCGTCGGCTGCGCTGCGGCGCCAGCTGAACAAGGTGTTCCCGACACACTGGTCTTTTCTGCTCGGTGAGATCGCGCTGTACAGCTTCGTCGTGTTGCTGCTGACCGGGGTGTACCTGACGTTGTTCTTCGACCCGTCGATGGCGGAGGTCACCTACAGCGGGGTCTATCAGCCGCTGCGCGGCGTCGAGATGTCGCGGGCCTACGAGACGGCGCTGAACATCTCCTTCGAAGTGCGGGGCGGGTTGTTCGTGCGCCAGGTTCATCACTGGGCCGCATTGATGTTCGCCGCCTCGATCATGGTCCACATGGCCCGGGTCTTCTTCACCGGCGCGTTCCGGCGCCCGCGCGAAGCCAACTGGGTGATCGGGTCGCTGTTGCTGATCCTGGCCATGTTCGAGGGTTTCTTTGGCTACTCACTGCCCGACGACCTGCTCTCGGGCACCGGCCTGCGGGCGGCGCTGTCGTCAATCACCTTGGGAATACCCGTGATCGGCACCTGGCTGCACTGGGGACTGTTCGGTGGGGACTTCCCCGGCAACATCCTCATCCCACGGCTGTACGCCATCCACATCCTGGTGTTCCCAGGGATCATGCTGGCGCTGATCGGCGTACACCTGGCGTTGGTGTGGTTTCAGAAGCACACCCAGTTCCCCGGACCACGGCGCACCGAGCACAACGTGGTCGGCGTGCGCGTGATGCCGGTGTTCGCGGTGAAATCGGGCGCCTTCTTCGCCGCGATCGTCGGAGTGCTGGGCTTGATGGGTGGCCTGATGCAGATCAATCCGATCTGGAACCTGGGCCCCTACAAGCCTTCTCAGGTGGCTGCGGGATCGCAACCCGACTTCTACATGATGTGGACCGACGGCCTGGTCCGATTGTGGCCGGCGTGGGAAATCTACATCGGGCACTACACGATTCCGGCCGCGGTCGCCGTGGCGGTGTTGATGGGAGTCATCCTCGGCGGGCTGGTGGCCTACCCGTTCCTGGAGAAGCGGTTCACCGGTGACACCGCACACCACAACCTGCTGCAGCGTCCCCGCGACGTCCCGGTACGTACGTCGATCGGAGCCATGGCGATCGCGTTCTACATCGTGCTGACGTTCTCGTCGTTCAACGACATCATCGCCTACAAGTTCCACATCTCGTTGAACGCGATGACGTGGATCGGGCGCATCGGGATGGTGGTGCTGCCGCCGATCGTCTACTTCATCACCTACCGCTGGTGCATCAGCCTGCAGCGCAGCGACCGCGCGGTGCTCGCGCACGGCATCGAAACCGGCATCATCAAACGACTGCCCCACGGCGCCTACATCGAGGTGCACCAGCCCCTCGCTGCGGTCGACGAACACGGCCACCCGCTCCCGCTGGAATACCAGGGTGCACCGGTGCCCAAGCGGCTGAACAAACTCGGTATGGGCGGGCGCCCCGGCCAGGGCAGCTTCCTGTTCGCCGATCCGGCGGCCGAGGCGGCGGCACTGCGCGAGGCGGCCCACGCCACCGAGCAGCGGGCACTGACCGCGCTACGCGAACGCCGCAATGGCGCCGGGTCCAACGGCGATCACTCCAACGGGCAGAAGGAACTCAGGTCGGCAAGCGACGGTTGATCAGCAGCGCCGCGGGTGCCGGGATCGCCGACACCAGCGCGCCCGGCCGATCGCGCACGGGGTGTACCCCGACGACTGTTGTGTCCTGACCGCGTGTCACTGCCCATCCGGGCGCCTGTCGCGCGTTGTTCATCTCCTCTTCGTGTAGAGCGTGTAATCCGTGAGGGTCGCCAATCTCCACGCCGAGGAGCCGCTATGAGTGCCGACGCATCGCGCGGAGCCGCCGGCCGCGTATCCGGGTCGCCTGCGACGGTTCACCTATCCGAGTTGCTCGGCCGACCGGTGATCGCCAAGTCCGGCGACACGGTGGGGCGGGTAGACGACGTGGTCGTACGCCTGCAAGGCACTGATATTTATCCGCCGGTGAGCGGACTCGTGGTGGGTATCGGGGGGCGCCGCGTCTACGTCCCATGGGAGCAGATCACCGAATGGGCCACCGACCACATGGCGTTGTCGAAGAACAAAGTGGATCTGCGGGCCTTCGAGCGTAGGCGCGGCGAGGTGCTGCTGCGTGCCGATCTGCTCGATCACCGGCTCATCGATGTTCCGGCGGCCGAGCTGGTGCATGCCTACGACGTGGAACTGGAGGAGACCGGCGCGGGCTGGGTGTTGGCCCGGCTGGACACGCGGCGTCCGGCACGGCTGTTCGGCTTGATCAAAGCCGGCAGCGGGCATGCCAGCCGAGACTGGAAAGCATTCGAACCGCTGATCGGACACCGGCACACCAGCCTTGAACGCCCCAAGGGCCGGGTCGGGAAGCTGAAACCGGCGCAGATCGCCGACCTCCTGGAAGACGCCAGCAAGCAGGAGGGCGGGGAGATCCTCGATCGCATCCACAGCGATCCCGAGCTGGAAGCCGACGTGTTTGAGGAACTCGAGCCCGACATGGCCAACAAACTCCTCAACGACATGAGCGACACCGACGTCGCCGGAGTTCTGGCCCGGATGCGCGCCGATGACGCGGCCGACGCCATAGCCGAGTTGCGCCAGCAGCGGCGGCGCCGAGTGCTCGACCTGCTGCCGGCGGGGCAGCGCACCAAAGTGATCACGCTGATGGGGTTCAACCCGGCTACCGCCGGCGGGCTGATGAGCGTCGATGTGGCCTCGTGCGCAACGGATTGCACCGCGGCTCAGGCACTGTCCATTCTCGCCGGCGCCCGCACGATGCAACCAGAGGCTTTGCTGAAAATGCATGCCGTCGACCCTGCCGGTGAACTCGTCGGGGTGGTGTCGGTGATCCGGCTGCTGCAATCGGCCCCTGACACACCGGTGGCCGACTTGCTGGACGTCGATCCGGTACGGGTCACGCCGGACGCCGACCTTACGGATGTCGCGCTCCTCATGGCCGACTACAACCTGGTCGCCATCCCCGTCGTGGACGATCACGACCGCGTTCTCGGAGTCGTCACATACGACGACATCTTGGAGGCAACCATCCCGGAAGACTGGCGGCGACGCGAACCCGATCCACGCCCGATCCGTGAAAGCTCTACCGACAACGCAGTTTTGCGCAACCAGGACGGCTCGGCTCGTGGTTGAGCACGTCACCCGCCAGGACACCGGCCCCGGCGCGGTGGAGCTTAGCCCCGAAAGTTCGGCGGTTCTCGACAGTGCCCACCTGGGCGATATCGAAGGCGCCTTCGGCCGGATCCGGCTTGGTGACACCGAGCATGGGCGCACGCTCAAGACCCGGCTGATCACACTGTTGGCGATCGTCGGTCCCGGGATAATTGTGATGGTCGGCGACAACGATGCCGGCGGCGTCGCGACTTACACCCAGGCCGGCCAGAACTATGGCTACAGCATGCTGTGGGTCCTGCTGCTGCTCATTCCAGTGCTCATCGTCAACCAGGAAATGGTGGTCCGACTCGGCGCCGTCACCGGGGTGGGACATGCACGGTTGATCAACGAACGCTTCGGCCGCGGCTGGGGCTGGTTTTCGGTCGGCGATCTATTCTTGCTGAATTTCCTGACTATCGTCACCGAGTTCATCGGAATCTCCTTGGCGGCGAACTATTTCGGCATCTCGAAATACATCGTGGTGCCTACCGCCGCGGTCGCTTTAGTGGTGATCATGGCGTCCGGAAGCTTCCGCCGCTGGGAGCGGGCGATGTTCGTATTCATTGCGATCACCCTGCTGCAAATCCCCATGCTGCTGTTGTCACACCCGCAGTGGGGAGATGCCGCGCGCGGCTTCGTGATCCCCGGCATCAAAGGGGGGCTCAGCTCCGATTCGGTGCTGCTGATCATTGCGATCGTCGGCACGACCGTCGCTCCCTGGCAATTGTTCTTTCAGCAATCCAACGTTGTCGACAAGCGCATTACCCCGCGCTTCATCGGCTATGAACGGGTCGACACCACGCTCGGAGCGTTCGTCGTCGTAATCGGCGCGGCAGCATTGGTGATGACGGCGGACTGGGCCGCACGCTCCACCGGCGAGTCCGGAAACTTCCTCGACGCCGGTGCGGTGGCCGATCTGCTCGGCCGGAACGGTAGCCTGCTCGGGCCGATATTCGCGATCGTGCTGCTCGACGCATCGATCGTCGGCGCCGCCGCGGTCACGTTGTCCACCAGTTACGCCTTCGGCGACGTCTTCGGCCTCAAACACTCCCTGCACCGCGGATTCCTGGAAGCCAGAGCCTTCTACCTGTCGTATGCGGCGATGGTCGCCGCCGCGGCGGCAATCGTCCTGATCCCCGGCGCACCCCTTGGCTTGATCACCACCGCCGTGCAGGCATTGGCCGGCTTGCTGCTACCGAGCGCCAGCGTCTTTCTGCTGCTGTTGTGCAACGACCGGCAGGTGCTCGGCCCGTGGGTGAACCGGCGCTGGCTCAACATCGTGGCGGGTTTCATCGTGTCGGTGCTGCTGCTGTTGTCGGGAATCCTGATGGCCACCACGCTGTTTCCGCATCTTGACGTGGTCACGGTCTCGCAGTATCTGGCGGGCATCATCGCGATCGGCATCGTCGCCGCTCTCGGCGCTGTCAAATGGCTGGAACGGCGCCAGCGTGTCCAGGCCGCCCCGCCACCTCTGCCGGCAAGTGTCGACAAGATGCACTGGCGGATGCCCCCATTAGCGCTCCTGGAACCGGTGACATGGTCGGCGGGCACCAAACTCGGGATGTTGGCCCTGCGCGGCTATCTCGTCGTAGGCGCCGGTTTGCTCGTGGTCAAAGCCATCCAACTCAGCGGCCGGTAACCACTGCGCGCCAGAGTTTTACGTCGGCAAGCGACGGTTGATCAGCAGCGCCGCCACCGCGGCGACCGCCAACACCAGCGCCCCGAGCCGCAGCCAGCCCGTGCTCGCGTCACCCTTGATGGTCTCGTAGCCGATCTGCTGCTGCAGCGACGAGTAGACGGCCTTGAGCTCGGCCAAAGTGGCGGCGTTATAGGAGTTTCCTCCCGAGAGCTGCGCGACCTTCTTCATCGTCTCGTCGTCGACGGGCACCGGCTGACGCTGGTCGTTGATCTCGACGAAGCCGTACGGAGTGCCGAAGGAAATGGTCGAGATCGGCACGCCCTGGTCCTTGGCGGTGCGAGCGGCGGTATAGGCACCCTTGGGGTTATCCGGATTCGTCGGCATCGTCTCTTTGCCGTCGGAGAACAACACGATGCGCGCGGGCGGAGGCGTGTCGCCGCCGCCGATGACCGCACCGACGGTAGCGATGGCCTGCAGAGCGGTGAAGATGGCCTCACCGGTGGCGGTACGGTCGGCGAACTGCAACTTGTCCAGCGCGGCTTTGGTCGCCTCCCGGTTGGTGGTCGGCTGCACCAGCACGGTCGCGGTGCCCGCGTAGGCGATCAGGCCCAGGTTGATACCGGGAGTGAGTTCGCCGGCGAACTGCTTGGCCGCTTCCTGGGCCGCGGCCATGCGGTTGGGTTCGACGTCGGTGGCGCGCATCGACTGCGACACGTCGATCACCAGCATCACCACCGCGCGGTTGCGCGGAATCCGGACGTCGTTCGTCGGCCCCGCCATCGCGATGGTGAACAGCACCAGCGACACCGTCAGCAGGATCGCCGGAACGTGCCGCCACTTCGAAGGCCGTTTGGGCGCAACGCTTTCCAGCAATTCCATGTTCGCGAAGCGAAGCATGCGCCGCTGCCGCGCCAGCTGTAGCACCACATAAAGGGCTATCAGGCCGGCGACCAACAACAGGAACAGGAAGAACCAGGAGTGCGCGAAGCCGGACAGCGACATCGGCCCCAGCAACGGCAACGTCATAACAGACCCGTCATGTTGTAGAAATTCGTCACCGGCGTCCCGCCATTGCCCCGCGCCGGCGAGAAGAGATGAATCGGACGATGTCGGCGATCCAGTCGCGGTCGGTGCGCAATGTCATCACCGGGGCACCACAGCCGCGAATCGTACGGGCCACATCCTCGCGGTGCTTCGCCGCAGCACGGGCGAAGTCGGTCTGCAACTGGACATCGATGGTGAATTCGCGGACCGCCCCGGATTCGGCGTCCTGCAGCACGACATCGCCGATATCGGGCAGCTCCACGTCACGGGGGTCGAGGACCTCGATGGCCAGGACTTCGTGACGGGCCGCGATCGCCCGCAGCGGACGCATCCAGTTGATCGGCCCGAGGAAGTCGCTGATGATCACCGCCATCCCGCGACGCCGTTCCGGGCGGCGCAGCGCGTCGATGGCGGCGGACAGGTCGCCGCGCACTCCGACCGGGGCCTTGGGCGTGGTCGCGATGGCGCGCAACAACGTGTGCACGTGCTCCCGGCCCGAGCGGGCCGGAACGCGAGTCATGTGCTCTCCGTTGGAGATCAGTGCGCCGAGCCGATTTCCGCCACCGACATTGAGGTAGGCGATGGCTGCTGCTGCCGCGACCGCGAGGTCGCGCTTCTCACAGACCGAGGTGCCGAAGTCCAGGCTGGCCGACATGTCGACCACCAGCCAGGTTTCCAGCTCCCGGTCAGCGATCATCTGCCGGACGTGCGGGTGGGTGGTACGCGCGGTCACCGCCCAGTCCATCCGGCGCACGTCGTCGCCGGGCTGGTAGATCCGCGACTCGCCCGGTTCGCTGCCGGGCCCCGGGATCAGCCCCAGGTGGTCGCCGTGCAGGATGCCGTCCAGCTTGCGGCTGATGGTCAGCTCGAGGGTGCGCAGCGCCGCCGACAACTTCGGGTCGTCAAGGGTGCCACGCATCATCGAGGGCGGATGCACAGGGCGCTTGGCGCCGGGACTTGACCCTGTCACCGACCGCCCGCCGCGGCGCCCTGCATCACCGGTGCGACCGAATGTCCTTGCTGCGGAACAGCATTCACCTGCGGCAATGCGACCGTCTGCAGCACGCGGTTGATCACGGTCTCCGCGGTGATCTCATCTGCCAGCGCGTCGTAGGTAAGCACCAACCGGTGCCGCAGCACGTCGGGAATGACGTCGATGATGTCCTGCGGGATCACGTAGTCGCGACCGCGCACCAGACCCAGCGCCCGCGCCGCGGCGATGATGCCCAGCGAGGCACGCGGCGAAGCACCGAACGCGATCCACGTCTTGACGTCGTTCATGCCCAACTGTTCGGGGTGCCGGGTGGCGGTGACGACACGGACCACGTAGTCGACCAGCGCGTGGTGGACGAAGCTGTTGGCCGCGACTCCCTGCAACCGCAGCAGGTCGCCCGGGTTCATGATCTGCTTGGGCTGGGGAGGCGTGACACCCATCCGGTAAATGATCTCCCGCTCCTCCTCCGGCGAGGGGTAGCCGACGTTGATCTTGAACAGGAAACGGTCCCGTTGCGCCTCCGGCAGCTGGTAGACACCCTCATGCTCAATTGGGTTCTGCGTCGCCATCACCAGGAACGGGTTGGGCAACGGGAATCTCTTGCCGCCGATCGACACCTGCCGTTCGGCCATCACCTCCAGCAACGCCGACTGAACCTTCGCCGGTGCGCGGTTGATCTCGTCGGCCAACAGGAAATTGACCACCACCGGACCGAGCTCGGTGTCGAACTCCTCCTTGCCCTGCCGGTAGATACGCGTACCGATGATGTCGGTGGGCACCAGGTCAGGGGTGAACTGAATACGCGCGAACGTCCCGCCGACCACGCGCGCGAAGGTCTCGACGGCCAGGGTCTTGGCGACGCCGGGAACACCTTCGAGCAGCACGTGGCCCTTGGCGAGCAGTCCGACCAGCATCCGCTCCACCAGCTGGTCCTGGCCCACGATGATTCGTTTGACCTCGAAGATGGCGCGCTCCAGGGTGTGCACCTCTGCGGCCAGACCGTCCGCGCCGCTCAATGGCGCCTCCTGGGTGGGTGGGCCCGCATGCGCACCCTGGCCCGGGTAACCGCCACCTGCCGTTGTCATCAATAACCCTCCAGAGCTCATTTGGACACGACTGCCGTCACGACCACTGCCGCGGGGCAGCGAGGTGCCCGCGTTCAACTATTCCAGGCGTCTCGAATTCCGTCGACGTCACCGGTTCGCTATTAGGCGACTCTCAGGGTCCCCACCCGGCTCAGTACTCGATGATCCTAGTCAGATACGGCGTCATGCCGGGCTTGCGGACCGGACTGATGGTGACTTTGCCGGCCAGACTGGATGCCTCCAGCATCTGTCCGTTCCCCAGGTACATGGTGACGTGCTGACTGCCGTTCGGGCCGTAAAAGATCAGGTCACCGCGCCTGGCCTCGTTCTGCGGGATGTGCCGGCCGGCGTTGTACTGGTCGCCGGAGAACCGCGGGATCAGCACGCCGACGCCGGCGAAGGCGTACCGCATCAGGCCCGAGCAATCGAAGCCGACCGTGCCGGCACCGGAGTCCACGCCCTTGCTCGGGCCGTCCAGCGAGCCGCCTCCCCAGGAGTACGGCACACCCATCTGCGACCCCGCGCGCCGGATGACGTGCTCGATGGCCTCCCTGCCGTTGGCGCGGGGGATCCGGCTGCCGCTGGTGTTGTTGGCGGCCGGAGCTGGGGAGCCGCCCAGGTTGATGCCCAGACCGCTGAGAAACTGCTGGCCGAGATTGAGCGTGGTCTGGGTGGCCTGCGCGGTGGCCTGCAGAGAAGCGTTGGCGACGGCGAGCGGGTCGCCGGGGGCGCCCGCGCTGATCGCGGCCGGCAGCGTCGGATCCCACTCACCCGGGTCGGCCGACGCCGGTGCCGGGGGGGCCACCGCGATCAACAGCCCGGTCACCAAAGCGGTGATCCAGGCTAAGGAGAATCGAAATCGGTTGTGGCGCATGAAACCTCGTTAATACTCGATGTAGCGGACCACGAAAGGCGTCATACCGCTGGTACGGACGGGAGCGGTTCGCACCTTCAAACCGATGTCAGGCGCCTCGAGCATCTGGCCGTCGCCGAGGTAGATCGTCACGTGCTGGCTACCGCCCGGGCCGTAGAAGATGACGTCGCCGCGGCGCATCTGGGACGTCGGGATCTTGCGGCCCAAGTTGTATTGCGAGCCCGAGTAGTGCGGCAACTTGATGCCCACTCCGGCAAAGGAATACAGGACCAGCCCGGAACAGTCGAAACCGGTGATGCCGGCGCCCGAGTCGATTCCTTTGCTGGGACCCGCGGCGTTGCCGCCACCCCAGGAGTAGGGCACCCCGATCTGCGACATGCCGCGACGGATGACGTACTCGGAGGCCTGGCGTCCGTACACCCGGGGAATGCGGCTCGGCGAGGCAGCCGTCGGTGCGTTGGTGATCCCGGTGTCGTTGGGCTTGAGGATGCCGAGCTGCTGCAAAAAGTTGCGCCCCATCTGCGCGGTGACCTGCGCCGATGTGGCCGAATACCCCAACACCTGATTCACCACCGCGATCGGGTCACCGGGGATGTTCGCGCTGGGCACCTGCGGCAGCGTGGGGTCCCAGCCGTCCCAGCGACGCCCGCCGCCCGGTCCGTTGGTGGTGTCCCACATGCCGCTCGGAGGTAAGCCCTGACCGCCGGCCTGCGTCCATGCGACGAGTTGGGCCGCCTGGAGTTTCGCTTCGGCCTGTTCCCGTTCGGCGGCCGCGCGATTGACTTCCTCGCGCTGCTCGTCGAATTTGCGCCGAGTGTCGCTGAGGGCCGCGACCGCGGCGTCCTGGCTGGCCTTGGCGTCGGCGGCGGCCTTGTCGGCCTTCTGTTTGGCCTGCCGGGCGACGGATTCCTTGTTGATCTGTTCGGTGCGGGCTCGCTGCAGCCGGGCCATCACCGCCTGCGAACTGGTGGCCATGGTCCGGGCGGCCGACGCCGCGGCGATCATGTCCTCTGGACTACGCGCCGTCAGCAAGCCGTCCGAAGGTCCGTTCATATAGCTAGCCGCGGCGAAGGTGTTGAACCGCTGCTGCGCCGCCGCGATAGCCGCGGTGGCGTCCCTGACCGACTGCTGACTGGCATCGACCTCGCGGCCGGCCGCCTCGGCCTGTTCGCGCGCGTCCTCGACCGCCACCAACGCCTTGTTGACGCCCTCCTGCTCCATTTCGACGGCGTTGGCGAGGTCTTCGAGACGCTGGCTGGCCCTGGCGACGTTGGCGATCAATACCGCCATCGAGTCGGCAGCCGGGTCGGCGCTGGCCAGTCCGAGCTCGGGCGTGCCGAACAGTAGCGCGACGCTGAGCACGGTCGGCCGTACCAGCCTGGCGGCGGTCCGCGAAGCAGAGCCCGGGCGTCTCCGTCTCATGCGACTTGGGTCTCCTATGGCTTAACTCGGACGTACGAGGCGGGTTATCGCTGAAGGCGCAATTGGCTTCACAAGCATCATTTGCACCGTACGTCACAGCTGTCGCTAAAGAAACGCACGTCACAAATTGCACTCTGGAAGTGCGTTTACTGTGACCGAACAGTGACCTGGGAGGTTTGCCGCAACGACCGGCTCGTCAGCTCCGCGGAGACGATTCCGCGACCCGGAGCTGGTTAGATGTTCTAGCTGCCTTCGGCGGGTGCGGCGTCCGCCGACGTTGGCGAGGTTGCTGGCTCGCGGCTGCCGAGTTGCATCAAGCGAGTACCGACGGCGGCCGCCAGCACCCCGATCAGCAAAACAATCGTCAACGCCGTCCAGGGAAACTCAGGGGTGTTGAGTTCATTGAGAAAATTCTGCGCGGACTGCACCGGATTGCCGGTTTTGGAATGGTCCTCACCGGCCTCGAGGGTGACCCGCGGGTAATGACCGCTGTAGCTGCCGACATAGTTGGGGCTCAGCACCAGCACCGTGGAATTGGGGTAGTCGGCACCGACGACCGTGGCGATGTCGCGCAGCGGAGTGTCGTTGGGCGGGTTGTGGTCAAGCAGGACGATCTTCAAGTTGATGCCGTCGCCGCGGGCCTGACTGATTACTTCCTGCAGCCCGGGCTCGACGTTCGGCGGGGCGGCGACGCCGTCCGCGGCAACCTGCGCCTTGATCGAGTTAATGTCGACATCCTGCGGGATGTATTCGGGCAGGAACGGAATCGTCTGCGGCAACGGTAGCTCGACGAATGATTCAGGCCCGGTCATGGTGTCGCTCCTCCCATAATGCTAGGAGCACCGTACCCGTCGGGGTTTTGGAGGCGGGCCGGCTGTGCTCCCCACTACCCGCGACATTGACACCAGGCACCCGACACGCCGACAACGCCGTGCCTGGCTTCAATCTCGACGAAGGGGGTTTGGGAGGGCGTCTTGGAGGCGGGGCCGGCTGCGCCCCCCACTACCCGCGACATTGACACCAGGCACCCGACACGCCGACAACGCCGTGCCTGGCTTCAATCTCGACAACGCGGCCGCGTCGGACGCCCCGGCCTGGCTTCAATCTCGATGAAAACGGCACGAGCGGGCAACGACCCTTTTGCTCCGAACCCCGGAGGGACAAGACTGGCACCTAACGGGCCCCCCCGTTTTGCAGGACAAGCGTACTGTTAAAGTTGCACCGCGCCGCCGACACGGCCCGTCGGCGGCAGAACTTAATCTTCGGGAGTTGATGTGAGCAGCAAGAATTCGTTCGGAGCCCGCGACACACTCAAGGTCGGCGACAACAGCTACGAGATCTATCGCCTCGACGCCGTTGCAGGCACCAAGAAACTCCCCTACAGCCTCAAAGTCCTCGCCGAGAATCTGCTCCGCAACGAGGACGGCGCCAATATCACCAAGGACCACATCGAGGCGATAGCGAACTGGGACCCCCAGGCAGAGCCCAGCATCGAAATCCAGTACACGCCCGCACGCGTGGTGATGCAGGACTTCACCGGCGTGCCCTGCATCGTCGACCTGGCCACCATGCGGGAGGCCATCGCGGACCTGGGTGGCAACCCCGAGAAGGTCAACCCGTTGGCGCCCGCCGACCTGGTGATCGACCACTCGGTGATCGCCGACCTGTTCGGCCGGGCAGACGCTTTCGAGCGCAACGTCGAGATCGAGTACGAGCGCAACGGCGAGCGCTATCAGTTCCTGCGCTGGGGACAGGGCGCATTCGACGACTTCAAGGTGGTTCCGCCGGGCACCGGCATCGTGCATCAGGTCAACATCGAGTACCTGGCGCATGTGGTGATGACCCGCGACGGTGTGGCCTATCCCGACACCTGTGTGGGGACCGACTCGCACACCACGATGGTGAACGGCCTGGGCGTTCTGGGCTGGGGCGTGGGTGGCATCGAAGCCGAGGCCGCCATGCTCGGCCAGCCGGTGTCGATGCTGATCCCCCGCGTGGTCGGCTTCAAGCTGACCGGCGAGATCAAGGCGGGTGTTACCGCTACCGACGTCGTGCTGACCGTCACCGAGATGCTGCGCAAGCACGGCGTGGTCGGCAAGTTCGTCGAGTTCTACGGCAAGGGCGTGGCCGAGGTGCCACTGGCCAACCGAGCCACCCTGGGCAACATGAGCCCCGAATTCGGTTCCACCGCAGCAATTTTCCCGATAGACGAAGAGACGATCGACTACCTGAAGTTCACCGGTCGCAGCCAGGAGCAGCTCGCCTTGGTGGAGGCGTACGCCAAAGAGCAAGGAATGTGGCACGACCCCGAGCACGAACCGAAGTTCTCCGAGTACCTGGAGCTCGACCTGTCCGAGGTGGTGCCGTCGATCGCGGGCCCGAAGCGTCCGCAGGACCGGATTGCGTTGGCCGAAGCCAAGTCCACCTTCCGCAAGACCATTCCCAGCTACGTCGGCGACGACCCCGGCAAGCAAGAGTACTCAAAGTTGGACCAGGAGCTCGACGAGACGTTCCCGGCCAGCGACCCGGGCCAGGTCGCCAATGGTCACGCCGACGACCGCCCTGTCCTGCAGTCGGCCGCCGTGCATGCGACGGGACGGGTGAGCAACCCGGTAGAGGTGAAATCCGAGGAGTACGGCGATTTCGTGCTCGACCACGGCGCGGTGGTGATCGCCGCGATCACGTCGTGCACCAACACCTCCAACCCCGAGGTGATGCTGGGCGCGGCGCTGCTGGCCCGCAACGCCGTCGACAAAGGACTGGCATCCAAGCCGTGGGTGAAGACCACGCTGGCGCCGGGCTCACAGGTGGTCAATGACTACTACGAAAAAGCCGGCCTCTGGCCGTATCTGGAGAAGCTCGGCTTCTACCTTGTCGGCTACGGCTGCACCACGTGCATCGGCAACTCGGGCCCGCTGCCCGACGAGATCTCGAAGGCGATCAACGACAACGACCTCTCGGTGTCGGCCGTGCTGTCCGGCAACCGGAACTTCGAGGGCCGCATCAACCCCGACGTCAAGATGAACTACCTGGCGTCGCCGCCTTTGGTGGTCGCGTACGCGCTGGCCGGGTCGATGGACTTCGACTTTGAAACTCAGGCGCTCGGCACCGATAAGGAAGGCAACGACGTCTTCCTCAAAGACATTTGGCCGTCGCAAAAGGACGTCTCCGACACCATCGCCTCGGCGATCAGCCAGGAGATGTTCGTCAAGAACTATGCCGACGTGTTCAAGGGTGATGAGCGCTGGCAGAATCTGCCCACCCCAAGCGGTAATACCTTTGAGTGGGACGAGAATTCGACTTACGTGCGCAAGCCGCCGTACTTCGACGGGATGTCCGCCGAGCCGGAGCCGGTCAAGGACATCAGCGCGGCGCGGGTGCTGGCGCTGCTCGGCGATTCGGTGACCACCGACCACATCTCGCCGGCGAGCAGCATCAAGCCGGGCACCCCGGCCGCGCAGTACCTCGACGCACACGGTGTCCAACGCAAGGACTACAACTCCTTCGGTTCGCGACGCGGCAACCACGAGGTGATGATCCGCGGCACCTTCGCCAACATCCGGTTACGTAACCAGCTGCTGGACGACGTCTCCGGTGGGTACACCCGTGACTTCACCCAGGAGGGCGGTCCGCAGGCGTTCATCTACGACGCAGCGCAAAACTATGCGGCAGCAGGCATTCCGTTGGTGGTCCTGGGCGGAAAGGAATACGGCTCCGGTTCCTCGCGGGACTGGGCGGCCAAAGGTACCGCGTTGCTGGGTGTGCGTGCGGTGATCGCCGAGTCGTTCGAGCGCATCCACCGGTCCAACCTGATCGGCATGGGCGTCATCCCGCTGCAGTTCCCTGACGGCGAGTCGGCCAAGTCGCTGCAGCTGGACGGCACCGAGACCTACGACATCACCGGCATCGAAGCGCTCAACGAGGGCAAGACGCCGAAGACCGTCACGGTGACCGCAACCAAGGGCGACGGGTCGAAGGTCGAGTTCGACGCGGTGGTCCGAATCGACACACCCGGCGAGGCCGACTACTACCGCAACGGCGGCATCCTGCAGTACGTGCTGCGCAACATGCTCAAGTCCAGCAAGTCCGGCTAACCGATCGCCCCCGCCCGCCAGTGCCGAAGGTCAGCGAGGACCATCTGGAGGCTCGGCGCCGTCAGATCCTCGACGGCGCACGCCGCTGTTTTGCCGAGTACGGCTACGACCAAGCCACGGTGCGACGGCTGGAAAAAGAGATCGGGATGTCGCGCGGCGCGATCTTCCACCACTACCGGGACAAGGACGCCCTGTTCTTCGCGCTTGCCCGCGAGGACACCCAGCGGATGGCGGAGGTCGCTTCGCGCTCGGGCCTGATCCAGGTGATGCGCGACATGCTGGCCGCGCCAGAGCAATTCGACTGGCTGGCCACCCGGCTGGAAATCGCCCGCAAGCTGCGCCACGACCCGGAGTTCAGCCGCGGCTGGGCCGAGCGGTCGGCGGAACTGGCGGCGGCCACCACCGAACGGTTGCACCGCCAAAAGCAGGCTGGGCGGGTCCGCGACGACGTCCCGGCCGACGTGTTGCAGTGCTATCTGGATCTGGTGCTGGACGGTCTGGTTGCCCGTCTGGCGTCCGGTGAGGATCCGCAGCGGCTGGCAGCGGTGCTGGACTTGGTGGAGAACTCGGTGCGCCGGCCCCGGGGAACTACGCCTTAGCCTTCGCGAACCCCCGCGACGGGGCCAATGTGAATATGACGACGCGACACGCCGCTGGCACGTCGCGCGTTACACAGCCGGCGGCCGATCAGTTACGACAACAGCCGACGGAGACTAAACACCCCCGTTGTGAGGGTGCCCATGTTGAACAAGCCCGAGGTCAAGCCGCTCGCGCCAGGGGCCAATGCGCTTGGGACGCCGATGTTTCCAATGCCCGAGGTTGAGCCGTTGAGGGCACTGCCGCCGCTGGCGGTGTTGAAGAAGCCCGATACGAACCCGGCGCCGGGACCGGTGGGAGTGTTGAAAAAGCCTGAGACTCCGCTACCGGTGTTGTTGAAGCCCGATGTCGTCAAGCCGCTGTCCGTGGTAAATCCGAAACCGGTATTCGCGTTGCCCGAATTCCATGAGCCCGTATTTGTGGTGCCCGAGTTCCCGCTGCCGGTGTTGATGTTGCCCGAGTTGTCGAAACCCGTGTTGAAGCTGCCCGTGTTTGCGACGCCGGTGTTTTGGGTGCCGCTGTTCGCAAACCCGGTGTTCAGGTCGCCAGCGTTCCCGAATCCGGTGTTTAACGCGCCCGAGTTCCCGAAGCCGACGTTGCCGACGCCCGAGTTCCCGAAGCCGAAGCCGTTGAGGTGGCCGGGCTCAACGGTATTGGTGCCAGTGCTGAAGAAGCCGACGTTTCCTCTGCCCGAGTTGAAGAAGCCGATGTTATTGGTGCCCGAGTTCCCGATGCCGATGTTGCCGCTGCCCGAGTTCAACAGCCCAGCAAGGTTGATGCCCACCTGGTTGTTGCCGGTCAGCCCGATCCCGATGTTGTCGTTGCCGGTGTTGCCGAAGCCGAAGTTATTATTGCCGGTGTTGCCCCCACCCATGTTTCCGTTGCCGGTGTTCCCGCCGCCGGTGTTGGCGGTGCCGGTGTTACCGAAGCCCCAGTTGTAGTTTCCCGTATTACCCGCCCCGACGTTGTGGCCCGGATTCAGGCCAACGGGACCGGTTCCGGTGTTTCCGAAGCCGACATTGCCGTTGCGGAAGTTTCCGAATCCGACGTTGTCGCCGCCGCGGTTGCCGCTGCCAATGTTCCGGTCACCGACGTTGCCACCACCCACGTTGGAGCCGCCGCGGTTACCGTCACCGACGTTGCCGTTACCCGTGTTGCCGCTGCCCAGATTGGCGTTGCCCTTGTTGCCGACGCCCAGGTTGGGCAGGCTGTTGAGGAACTGCTGCAAGGCGGCCGGCAACGGCAGGTGCGCCGCCGCCGACGACACACCGGCGTGATAGCCAAGCATCGCCGCCACATCCTGAGCCCACATCTGCTCGTACCGGCTCTCCGTGGCCATGATCGCGGGTGCGTTGAGCCCCAACCAATTCGACCGAATCAACCGCACAAACGCACTGCGGTTGGCCGCCACTTGCAACGGATGAACTACAGCCGCGTGCGCCGCCTCAAACATGCCGGCAACCGCCTTTGCCTGCCCGGCCGCCCCCTGAGCTTGCGCCGATGCCGTCGTCAGGAATCCCGCATACGGGACGGCTGCAGCCGCCATCGCCGCCGCCGCCGGACCCTGCCACGCCTGACCCGCCAACTCCGAGATCACCGCCGAGAACGACGACGCCGCCGCGCCCAGCTCCACCGCCAACCCATCCCAGGCCGCCGCGGCATCCAGCATCGGCGCCGAACCCGCACCGGTGAACATCAGCAAGGAATTGATTTCCGGCGCTAACGCTGCGAAATTAACCATGGTTGACCTCCAAGCAGCAGACGTGACCCACCCGTGGCACATTGCCGTGGCCGAGCATGATGACGCGGGCAGCCGCGGCGCAGCATCGTGGTTCCCGACTCGCAAGTCTGATTCAACCGTCGCACCGGGGCCTCCAGGACCGTCACAATCCTAGGCATTCAGCCTAGAAACCCGCTGCCGGCGGCGGGTCGTTTTGATAGAAATCAGGCCAGCTCGATCAGGTCCCGGTATTCCTCTGACCAGTAGTCCTCGGTGCCGTCGGGCAACAGCACGACGCGCTGCGGGTCCAGCGCCTCGGCCGCACCCGGATCGTGCGTCACCAACACCACCGCGCCCTGGTAGCTGCGCAGCGCGTCGAGCACCTGTTCGCGCGAGGCGGGGTCGAGGTTGTTGGTCGGCTCATCGAGCAGCAGCACGTTGGCGGTCGAGGCGACCAGGCCGGCCAGCGCCAGTCTGGTCTTCTCACCGCCGGACAGTGTGCCGGCGGGCTGGTCGAGTTGCGGCCCGGTGAACATAAAGGCGCCGAGCAGGCCACGCAGGTCCTGTTCGCCGGATTCGGGTGCGGCGTGCCGGATGTTCTGCCAGACGGTCGCGTCGTTGTCGAGGGTGTCGTGCTCCTGGGCGAAATAGCCGATCCGCAGACCGTGTCCGGGTTGCAGGCCGCCGGTGTCGGGGGTCTCGACGCCCGCCAGCAGGCGGAGCAGCGTGGTCTTGCCGGCGCCGTTGAGTCCGAGCACCACCACCCGCGAGCCGCGGTCGATGGCCAGATCGAGCCCGGTGAACACCTCGAGAGACCCGTACGTTCTGCTCAGCCCCTTGGCCACCAACGGCGTCCGCCCACACGGAGCCGGGGTGGGGAACTTGATGCGGGCCACCTTGTCGGCGACGCGTTCTTCGTCGAGCGCCGCCATCATCCGGTCGGCTCGACGCAACATGTTCTGCGCCGCAACGGCTTTGGTGGCCTTGGCACCCAACTTCGCCGCCTGGTTGCGCAACGCTGCGGCCTTGCGCTCGGCGTTCGCGCGTTCCCGGCGCCGGCGCTGTTCGTCGGTGGCGCGCGCATCGAGGTACTTCTGCCAGGTCATGTTGTAGACGTCGATTTCGCCCCGTACCGCGTCGAGGAACCACACCCGGTTGACCACGTCGGCGAGCAGCTCGACGTTGTGGCTGATGATGACCAGCCCACCGGAGTGAGACCGCAGGAAATCCCGCAGCCAACCCACGGAATCCGCGTCGAGGTGGTTGGTCGGCTCGTCCAGCAGCAGCGTGGTGTTGGATCCTGAGGCCCCCGCTCCGCCCTCCGATGCCGCGAACAGGATGCGCGCGAGTTCGACCCGGCGGCGCTGGCCGCCGGACAGGGTGCGCAGCTGTTGGGTGAGAACCCGGTCGGGCAGCCCGAGGCTGGCGCAGATGCGGCCCGCCTCGCTCTCGGCGCCGTAGCCGCCGAGCGCCACGAACCGCTCCTCCAGTTGGCCGTAGCGGCGGATGGCACGGTCGCGGGCATCGTCGTCGGCGACCTCGGCCATCAGGGCCTGCTGTTTTTCCAGATCGGTGAGCAGCACGTCCAGCCCGCGGGCCGACAGCACCCGGTCGCGCGCCAGTACCTCGAGGTCGCCTTCCTTGGGATCCTGTGGCAGATAACCGATTTCGCCCTTGCGGCTGACCGAACCCGCATAGGGCTGGCCCTCCCCGGCCAGGATCCTCATGGTCGTCGTCTTGCCGGCGCCGTTGCGCCCGACCAGCCCGATCCGGTCGCCGGGCTGCACCCGCAGGTCAGGGCCATCGGGTGAGAGCAGGATGCGCGCACCAGCGCGGACCTCGAGGTCCGTAGCCGTGATCACATTCGCTCCTTCAGTGTGGCGCTACTTGTCGTCGGTGAAAACCGCCGGGCGCTTCTCTGCGCGTGCGGCGACCGCTTCTTCGAAGTTGGAGGTGAGCAGACGGACGAAAAGCTGTCCGAGGCCTTCGGCCTGCATGTGTCCCTCGAGGCTGCCTGCGTCCAGTCCACTCCATAGCGTGCGTTTGGTCAACTCGATTCCCGGGCGCGAGAAGGCCGCCATGCGGGCGGCGATCGCATAACAGGTGTCCAGCAGCTGCGGTCCCGGTACCTGACACGACACCAGCCCGATCCGCTCGGCCTCCTCGGCGCTGACGTCGCGGCCGGTCAACATGATCTCAAAGGCCCGCGACGACCCGATGGACCGGGGCAGCAGGTAGCTCAGACCCAGTTCGCTGGCCGTGAGCCCGTTGTTGATGCCGGCGGCCCGGAAATAGGCGCTGGTGGAAGCCACTCGGACGTCCGCGGCCAGCGCCAGGCACAAGCCTCCGCCGATCGCCGCGCCGTTGACCGCCGCGATCACCGGCTGATGCAGCCGTCGCAGCTTGAGGATGATTTCGTCGAGCAGTTCCATTGACCGCAACGCGTAGGTCGGCCGGGTGAGGCCTTCGACATGCGGCACGGTCCCCGCCGATTTGTGGTCGGCGCCGGAGGAGAAACCACGTCCTGCCCCGGTGAGGACCACCACTCGCACCGAATTGTCCACATTGACCTCATCGAGCGCCTCCTTGAGCGGCACCATGACGTCGAACGCCATCGAGTTCATCCGCTCGGGACGGTTCAGCGTGATCAGAGCAATTTCGGGCCGCGGGTATTCCAGAAGGACCAAACTCACCCGGAAACGGTAGCGCAGACCTGCCCTGAACCCCTGAACGTCGCTCGGGCGCGGGTCAGACTTCGGTCACCTCGTCGACGTCATACGCCTTGAGTTGCTGTACCAGGTCCTCCAGCGCCGCCGGAGGCAGCGCCCCGGCCTGGTTGAACAGCAGCTTGCCCTTCTTGAAAGCCATCAGCGTGGGGATGGACCGGATCTGGGCCGCTGCGGCCAACTCCTGTTCGGCCTCGGTGTCCACCTTGGCGAACACCACGTCAGGATGGTTTTCCGAAGCAGCCTTGAAGGTCGGCGCAAACGCGCGACATGGGCCGCACCAGGAGGCCCAGAAGTCAACGAGCACCATGTCGTTACCGTTGACGGTTTCGTTGAACTGCGCGGCGGTGAGGTCTTGGGTAGTCACGTCTGCCCTAACGCCGACGTCGCGGTGCTTGTTCCCAGTCGTTCAGAGCAGGCCTGGTTTCGCCGTGGGATCCCGGTATGCGCGCAGTTGCCTCGCCAGTTCGGCCATGATCCCGGGGTTGGCGAGGCCCGCCTGCTTGAACACCAGCTTGCCCTTCTTGAAGGCCATCAGGGTGGGCAACAACGTCACTTTGGCCGTCTCGACCAAGTCCTTCTCAGTGTCGAAGTTCACTCTGGCGTGCACGATGTCCGGGCAATTCCGGGCCGACGCGTGGTATGTGGGAGCGAAGACCTCACACGGCGCACAGAGCGGCGACCAGAAGTAGACGAACACATTGTCATTGCCCCTGACCGCCTGCCGGAAGTCGGCGGCCGTCAGATCCCTGGTCGTGGCGTCTCCCATCAGCAATAGAGAGTACGTCAACGCGAGGCGGCGGCTCGCCAGGTTCGGTTGCTGAGCAGACGCATGCCGTTGAGCGCCACCAACAGTGTGGATCCTTCGTGGCCGGCCACTCCCAGGGGGAGGGGCAGTTGCCCGAACAGATCCCACAGCACCAGTACCGTGATGAAGCTGCCCGCCAGGGCGAGGTTGACGGTCACCACGCGGCGGGCCTGCCGGGCCAGACCGATGATGGTGGGGATGGTGTGCAGTTCGTCACGGACCGTCACGGCATCGGCGGTCTGCAGCGTGAGGTCCGAGCCGGCGCCCATGGCCATCGATGTGCACGCGGCGGCCATCGCGGGAGCGTCGTTGACGCCGTCGCCGACGACCAGCACCCGGTGACCCGCGGCCTGCAGCTGGCGTACCGCCTCAACCTTCTGCTCGGGCAGCAAGGTGGCACGCACGTCGGAGATTCCGGTGTCGCGGGCAACGAGCCGGGCGGCGCGCGCGTTGTCACCGGTCAGAAGTACCGGAGGCACCGCCGTGAGTGCCGTCAGAGCCGCAACGAATTCCGCCGCGTCCGAGCGGATCTGATCGGTCATTCCGAGTAGCCCGACGGCCACCCCGTTGACCACGACGACGGCGGCCGTGGCACCGGCATCGAGGATCGGCGCCAGTTCGGCCGGCGGGATCCCGCGGAAACTGCGCGGACTGCAGACCTCGACGAAATCGCGACCGACGCAGGCGCGCACGCCGTGGCCCGGCACCGCGCGGAAGTCCTCCGCGGCGGGAATGGCGACACCGCGCCGCCGGGCTTCGGCCGCGATCGCCCTGCCCAGCGGATGTTCGCTGAATTGCTCTGCGGCAGCTGCCAATTCGATCAGCCGCGACCCGTCAACCAGGTCCGGCCGCAGCGCTTCGATCACCGTCAGACGCGGCAGCCCACAGGTCAGCGTGCCCGTCTTGTCCAGCGCGACGACGCTGGTATCGGCGAGGTGTTCGACGACGACCGCGGATTTCAGCAGGATCCCGTGCCGCCCCGCGTTGGCGATCACCGAGAGCAGCGGCGGCATGGTGGCCAGGACCACCGCGCACGGCGAGGCCACGATCATGAACGTCATGGCGCGCAACAGAGTCGGCTGCACCGCAGCCCCCAGCATCAACGGAATCGCAATCAGCGCAAGTGTTGCGGCCACCATGGCCACCGAGTAGCGCTGTTCGAATTTCTCAATGAACAGTTGGGTTTTGGCCTTGGTCGCCGAAGCGTCGGATACCAACTCGATGATCCGGGCGACCACGGTTTGCGAGGGGTCGCGGGTAACGACGAGGTGCAGCACCCCTGACCCGTTGACGGTGCCGGCGAAGACCTCGTCGCCGGCGGATCGGGCGATCGGCATCGATTCGCCGGTGATGGAACACTGGTCGACGTCGGACTCGCCGCAAAGCACCACACCGTCGGCCGGTATCCGTTCTCCCGGCCGCACCAGCACCGGGTCGCCGACCACCAGGTCGGCCGCGGGCACCAGCCGTTCGGAACCGTCTGCGTCGACGAGGACGGCCTGATCCGGCGCCAGGTCCATCAGCCCCTTGACCGAGTCCTCGGTGTGCTTGGTCGCTACCTCGTCGAGTGCACCCGACGTCGCGAAAATCACGATGAGCAACGCTCCGTCGAAGATCTGCCCGATCGCTACCGCCCCGATCGCGGCGACGATCATCAGCAGGTCCACGTCGAGCGTCCTGTTTCGCAGCGCCCGCACGCCTGCCCACGCCGAGCCCCAGCCGCCGGACAGATAGCACGCCAGATACAACGCCCACCAGACAGGCTGCGGCGCGGCCTCGAGTTGAGCCGCCAAACCGGCCGAAAACAGCATCAGTGCGACGGTTGCCCAGCGCACCGACGTCACCGACCAGAGCACCGCAGCCCAGCTCAGGCGGCGCGCAGCGGCGGCGGGCACGCGGTCGAAGGACGCCTCGGGAGCAGTCACTCCGAAAGCGGTCAGGGTCATTCGGGCGGCCTCACAGGAAAGTGGAAGTGCGTCAGGATGCACCGAGTGTATTGAGACAGGCCCTGCCGAAGGTCTCGGTTTGGTTCCGTTCTGTCATTGAATTGGCTTATCGCACTTCGGTATACGGAACATGGCGACGCCTCGGGAGGCGGGATTGCGGGGCTGCGCGCGCCCGCTGCGGACAATGAGCGAATTCTTTTGGCGGACCATTCAAATTCGGCTCGAAATTGGATTGAGAAAGACGTCGGAAAACGATTCACCTCTGCCGAATCGCGATACGATTCTCTGGTCGCCGGCTCATGGCAGTGGAGGTGCGAGATGTCTTATGTGGTCGCTAACACCGATTTCGTGTCGCAAGCCGCAGGCAATCTGGCCCGCGTCGGCTCGGCGATCAGCGACGCCAATAAGGCGGCGGCCGCACAGACCATGGCCGTCACGGCCGCAGGGGCCGACGAAGTGTCCGCCGCGGTCGCAGCGGTCTTCGGCGCGCACGCTCAGGCGTATCAGACGCTGAGCACCGGCGCGACCGCGTTCCACCAGCAATTCGTGCAACTCATGGCCGGCGGGGCGCAGCAGTACGCCCTCGCGGAGGCGACGAACTTCGGTCCTTTGCAGCCGATCGCCGACTTGATCAACGCACCCACCAACGCGCTGCTGGGCCGGCCGCTGATCGGCAACGGCGCCGACGGGACCGCGGCCAACCCCAACGGTCAGGCCGGCGGCCTTCTGATCGGCGACGGCGGCAGGGGATTCTCAACGGCCGTCGCGGGTGTTGCCGGCGGCAATGGCGGGTCGGCGGGCCTGCTCGGTAACGGCGGCGCAGGCGGTAGCGGCGGGGCCGGCGGGGCGGGCGGGGCCGGCGGCGCCGGCGGCTGGCTGTTCGGCAACGCCGGCGGCGGCGGCAACAGCGGAGGCAATGCCCCCGGTGGCGCGGGCGGCACGGCCTTCCTGCTCGGCAACGGCGGCACCGGTGGCAATAGTGCCAACGGTGGCGGCATTGGCGGCGCCGGCGGCAACGGCGGGATTTTCTACGGCAATGGCGGCAGCGGTGGCACCAGCTTCCTCGGCGGCGGTGGTGCCGGCGGCAGGGCGTACCTATTCGGTGCCGGCGGCAACGGCGGAGACGCCCTTTCCGCGGCGACCGCCGGCAACGGCGGCCAGGCCGGACTTCTGTTCGGCAGCGCCGGCTTCGGCGGCGCCGGATTCAGCAACGCCAACGGGGGTGACGGCGGCGACGGCGGCTTGTTCTTCGGCGGTGGAGACGGCGGCCACGCGGGCGGGCTGGCGGGTAGCCGCGGCGGTAACGGGGGCAATGCCCTCCTGATCGGCAACGGCGGAGCCGGCGGCGGCGGCGGGGCGCTCGGCACGCCGGGCATCGGCGGCAGAGGCGGGCTGCTGTTCGGTCAACGCGGCCTGAACGGCACGTAACCGCAGCAGGTCACTGCCTCCTCCCGCTGGTTACGGTTGCGTACGTTTTCCCCCAGCAGCAAGACTGTGCCCGATCATCGGGCCGATCAGTCTGAGTGGAAGGAACCACATTGGGGCATTACATCGCCAACGTGCGCGACCTCGAGTTCAACCTGTTCGAGGTTCTTGACATCAGCGCCGTTCTGGGCAGCGGAAAGTACGCCGACCTCGACGAGGACACCGTGCGTACGATCCTGTCGGAGGCCGCCCGGCTGGCCGAAGGCCCGGTAGCCGAGTCCTTCGCGTTCGCCGACCGCAACCCGCCGGTGTTCGACCCGGCGACCCACACCATCAGCGTCGCACCGGAACTGGTCAAAACGGTGCAGGCGATCAAAGACGCCGAATGGTGGCGGCTGGGCCTGGCCGAGGAGATCGGCGGCATGGCCGCGCCCCCACCGCTCACCTGGGCGGTCAACGAGATGATCTACTGCGCCAACCCGTCGGTCTGCTTCTTCAACCTGGGTCCGGTGATGGCACAGTCGTTGTTCGTCGAGGGCAACGATGAGCAGAAGCGTTGGGCCGCAATGGGAATCGAGCGCGGCTGGCAGGCCACGATGGTGCTCACCGAGCCCGACGCCGGCTCTGATGTGGGCGCCGGCCGCGCCAAGGCGATCGAACAACCCGACGGCACTTGGCATATCGAGGGCGTCAAGCGGTTCATCTCCGGCGGCGACGTCGGCGAGACCACCGAGAACATTTTCCACCTGGTGCTGGCCCGGCCCGAGGGCGCCGGTCCCGGCACCAAAGGGTTGAGCCTGTTCTACGTCCCGAACTTCCTTTTCGACCCGGACACCGGGGAACTCGGTGCGCGCAATGGGGTTTACGTCACCGGGCTGGAACACAAGATGGGCCTGAAGTCCTCCCCCACCTGCGAGTTGACCTTCGGTGCCACCGACGTGCCGGCGGTCGGGTATCTGGTGGGCGGAGTCCATAACGGGATCGCGCAGATGTTCACCGTAATCGAGAACGCGCGCATGACGATTGGGGTCAAGTCCACGGGAACCTTGTCCACCGGGTACCTCAACGCACTCGCCTATGCCAAGGAACGGGTGCAGGGTGCCGACCTCACCCAGATGACGGACAAGACCGCGCCGCGGGTCACGATCATGCACCATCCAGATGTGCGTCGCAGCTTGATGACCCAGAAGGCCTACGCCGAGGGGCTGCGGGCACTGTACCTGTACGCCGCCGCACATCAGGACGATGTTGTGGCACAGCATGTTTCAGGTGCCGACCACGACCTGGCGCACCGTGTCGACGATTTGCTGCTGCCCATCGTCAAGGGCGTGGGCTCCGAGCGGGCGTATGAGGTGCTGACCGAGTCGCTGCAGACGCTGGGCGGTTCGGGCTTTCTGACGGACTACCCGATCGAGCAGTACATCCGCGATTCCAAGATCGATTCGCTCTATGAGGGCACCACCGCGATCCAGGCGATGGACTTCTTCTTCCGCAAGATTGTGCGCGACCACGGCCAGGCATTTCAGCACGTGACGACTCAGATCAACAAGACCATCGAAACCACCACGGAATCGTTGAAGGACCACGCCGAGTTGCTGCAGGCTGCGGTCGAAGACGTCACCGGCATGACGGGTGCGTTGATGGGATATCTGATGTCGGCGGCTCAACATTCCACTGACATCTACAAAGTCGGCCTCGGGTCGGTGCGGTACCTGCTCGCCGTCGGCGATCTGCTGATCGGCTGGCAACTGCTGGTGCAGGCGAACGTGGCCGCAGCCGCGCTGGCGGGCGAACCGTCGGCGCAGGACAAGGCCTTTTATCAGGGGAAGGTGGCGGTCTCGGCGTTCTTCGCCAAGAACATGCTGCCGAAGCTGTCCGGGATGCGTGCCGTCCTGGAGAACATCGACGACGACATCATGCGCGTTTCCGAAGACGTGTTCTGAGACTCCCGGCGCTGAAATGGCACGGAGGTAGCAGCTATGCCTTATGTGACGGCAGTGCCGGACGCGCTGACGGCGACGGCGACGAACTTGACCGGCATCGGTTCGGCGATAACGACGGCCAACGCCGCGGCGGCGGCTTCCACCACCGGGGTGCTGGCGGCGGGTGCTGACGAGGTGTCGGCGGCGATCGCGGCCCTTTTCTCCGGCCACGCCCAGGCCTATCAGGCGTTCAGCGCGCAGGCGGCAGTGTTTCACCAACAGTTCGAGCGGTTGTTGAACACCGCCGGCACGTGGTACGCCGCCGCCGAGGCGGCTAACGTCTCGCCGCTGCAGGTCGCGGAGCAGCAACTGCTCGATGCGGTCAACGCACCCACTCAAGCTCTCTTGGGCCGTCCGCTGATCGGCAACGGCGCGAACGCTCCGGCGGGAAGCGGCCTGCCTGGCGGACCAGGAGGTCTGCTGTACGGCAACGGCGGAGACGGCGGGTCGGGCGGGACCGGTCGGCCCGGGGGGTCCGGTGGTGAGGCGGGCTTGATTGGAAATGGCGGCAGGGGTGGCGACGGCGGAACCGCTGTCACCGGACAGATAGGTCAGGCCGGTGGAAGGGGCGGCAACGGTGGGCTGCTCTACGGCTCGGGCGGCGCGGGCGGCAACGGCAGCGCCGGCCCCGTCAGCACCGGCGCGCCCGGCGGAGCGGGTGGGGCGGGCGGCCAGGCCGGGCTGATCGGCATGGGCGGTGCTGGTGGGACTGGTGGCGCGGGCTCGGCCAGCGGCACCGGCGGAGCCGGCGGCTCCGGCGGTAACGGTGGGTGGCTGTACGGCAGCGGTGGTGTCGGCGCGGCCGGCGGAGACGGTGGAGCATCCAGCGGCGACTTGGCGGGCGGAGCCGGTGGCGCCGGTGGAGCCGGCGGCAACGCCGGGCTGATCGGCAACGGTGCGGTCGGCGGACGCGGGGGGGCCGGTGCGACGGCAGACGCCACCAGTATCAACGCCGGCGCCGTGGGCGGGGCCGGCGGCGGCGGCGGGAACGGCGGCCACGGCGGCTGGCTGTACGGCGCCGGCGCCGCGGGCGGAGATGGCGGAGGCGGCGGTGACGGCACAGGCGCCGGCACCGGGGTCGGCGGGGCCGGCGGAGCCGGCGGGGCCGGAGGCAACGCCGGGCTGATCGGCCAGGGCGCCGGTGCCGGCGCCGGCGGCAAGGGCGGCACCGGCAAGGGGGTTGGCGGAGCCACGGCGGTCGGCTACGGCGGGTCCGGCGGGTCCGGCGGCACCGGTGGTACCGGCGGGTGGCTGTACGGTGCCGGTGCAACCGGCGGGGTCGGGGGCGTGGGTGGCACCGGCACCGGCACCGGCGGTGCGGCCAACGGCAGCGAGGGCGGCACCGGGGGAGCCGGCGGCGCCGGCGGCCGCGCCCTGCTGCTCGGTGATGGCGGCGCCGGTGGGCAAGGCGGCGGCGGCGGTAACGGCGGTTCCGGCACCGGCGGGGCGGGTGGCGTGGGTGGCGACGCCGGACTGATCGGCAACGGCGGCGTCGGCGGGCTTGGTGGCCCCGGGCGTTTCTTTGGCCCCATTGGCGGGGTGGGGGGCAACGGCGGGGCCGGCGGTAACGGCGGCTGGTGGTACGGCTCCGGCGGCGCCGGAGGGGCCGGCGGAGCGGGTAGCGATGGCTTCGATTTGGGCGGGGCCGGCGGGGCGGGCGGCAGCGGCGGCAACAGCCGGCTGATCGGCAACGGCGGGACTGGCGGGCACGGCGGCGCCGGCGGGACAGGTGCATTGATCGACGGCGCGGACGGGCCTGGCGGCGTCGGCGGCGCGGGCGGGCAGCTGTTCGGCACGGACGGGGCCAACGGCACGCCGTAAGCAGCTGATCACGACGCAAAGCGGAACTGTCACCGCGGAATTCGCCGGAGCGTCGCAGACGGCGACCGTCTCGGACACCGCTACGCCGCACAGGGCAATGCATAACCGTCCGCGGCAGCGCAGACAACGGCGCACTATTGTCTGCGGTTGCTTTAGGGTGTGTCTGATTGTTCCCGGTTAAGGATCCGCGGTTGTGCCGGCCTGACTGGCGGCCATGTGCTGCGTTTGCATTCCTGTTAACTTGGTGCCGAAAAGGGTTCACCGGGCTGCACGCTAGCGTTGGTGGTGCGATCATCGTTTTGTGGTAAGTGATGTCGATATCGCTCAAGCGCGTGTACTCATTGCGGCGTTGGAGGAACAGATCGTCACCATGTCGAGTCGTCAGGCGGAGGTTCGCGAGACAATCGGCCGCCGGTACCGTCATCAGACCCCACGGCTTGGCGTGTTACGTCGGGAAGAGGCTCAACTCTCAGACGACATTACGAAGGCACGATCGTTGATTGATCGCTTGCGCCGCCGCTATCGTGTGGATGAAATAGGTCCTCAGGATGAAACAAGTCCTCAGGACCTACGGGCAGTCACACTCCCAGGCCGCAGCCCAGGATTCGTCGGCGTCCAGAAATAGTCTCAGGATCAACTTCCCTCGAATTGGGCCTCGAGCAGGGGTCCGGACACGTCCCATTTAGTGCGTGCGAACACGCTCCCGGCAGGTGAAGCCTTATACCGTGAAGCCGAGGGCACGCAACTGCTCGCGGCCGTCCTCGGTGATCTTGTCCGGGCCCCACGGCGGGTTCCAGACCCAATTGATCTTGATCTCATCGACCAGGCCGCTGCCCACCAACGCCGAACGCGACTGGTCCTCGATGACATCAGTCAGCGGGCATGCCGCCGATGTCAGCGTCATGTCGACCAGGGCGATCGTTCCCGCTTCGCCCTGCTCGAGGTTCAAGCCGTAGACGAGGCCGAGGTCAACGACGTTGATCCCCAATTCCGGGTCGACGACGTCGCGCATCGCCTCTTCGACGTCGGCGAGCAGTTCCTCGTCGGATGCGGTGGTTTCGCTCATTGTGCAACCTCCTCAAAGGACGCGTGGGCCTGCGCCAGCGCGTCCTTGAACGCCATCCAGCCCAGCAGCGCGCATTTCACGCGCGCCGGATATTTGGCCACTCCTGCGAACGCTACTCCGTCGCCCAGCACCTGCTCGTCGCCTTGCACGCTCCCGCGCGAGGAGACCATCTCGATGAAGGCGTCGAGAGTCTTGAGTGCCTGCGGCACGCTCTGCCCGATCATCTGTTCGGTCAGCACCGACGTCGATGCCTGGCTGATCGAACAACCCTGCCCGTCGTAAGAGATGTCGGCGACGGTCTGACCGTCTTCAGAGAGGTTGACACGCAGCGTGACCTCATCACCGCAGACCGGGTTGACGTGAAACACCTGGGCGCCGAACGGTTCCCGCAGTCCGCGGTGATGTGGGTGCTTGTAGTGGTCCAGGATCACGTCCTGGTACATCTGCTCGAGACGCAACGTCAGTCTCTCCCGAAGAATTCCAGAGACCGTCGCACGCCGGCGATCAGTCGGTCGACCTCTTCGTCGGTGTTGTACAGCGCGAACGAAGCCCGCGCGGTAGCCGCCAGACCGAATCGCCGGTGCAGCGGCAATGCACAGTGATGTCCGACGCGCACGGCCACACCCTCATCGTCGAGCACCTGGCCGACGTCATGCGCGTGTACGCCGTCGACGATGAAGGAGACCGGCGATCCGCGGTTCTCCATCGAGGTGGGCCCGACGATGCGCACGCCCTCGATACCGGACAGACCCTTGATGGTCTTGGCGACCAAGTCGTATTCGTGCGCCTCAACGGCTTCCATGCCGACTTCGTCCAGATAGCGTGCGGCAGCGGCCAGTCCGACCACCTGCGACGTCATCGGGGTGCCGGCTTCGAAGCGCTGCGGGGCCGGCGCGTAGGTGGAGCTCTCCATGGCGACGGTTTCGATCATCGACCCGCCGGTGAGAAAAGGCGGCATCTTGTTCAGCAACTCGCCGCGGGCGTAGAGGACGCCGATCCCGTTGGGCCCCAGCATTTTGTGCCCGGAGAATGCGGCGAAGTCGACGCCGAGTACGTGGAAGTCGACCGGTTGGTGCGGCACCGACTGGCAGGCGTCCAGCACCGTCAAGGCGCCGACGGCCTTCGCCCGCCCGACTAGTTCGCCTACCGGCGCCAGCGCACCGGTGACGTTGGAATGATGGCTGAAGGCAACGACTTTGACGTTCTCGTCGAGCTGCAGTGAATCCGGGTCAATGCGACCGTCTCCGGTCACGCCGAACCACTTGAGGGTGGCGCCGGTGCGCCGGGCCAGTTCCTGCCAGGGAACTAGGTTTGCGTGGTGCTCGAGTTCGGTGGTGACAATCACGTCGCCCGGACCGACCGCACCCTTCAAACGGCTGTCCCCCAACACATACGACACCAGGTTGAGCGATTCGGTGGCGTTCTTGGTGAACACCAGTTCGCCGGGATCGGCACCGACGAAGCCGGCGATGTCCGCGCGGCCCTGCTCGTAAGCGTCGGTGGCTTCCTCCATCAGCTGATGCGCGCCACGGTGCACCCCGCCGTTGGAGGTGAGCAGAAATTCCCGCTCGGCGTCGAGCACCTGCAGGGGGCGCTGCGAGGTCGCGCCGGAATCCAGGTACGCCAACTGTTTTCCGCTGCGCATGATGCGCTTGAGGATGGGAAAGTCCGCGCGGATCGCCGTGAGATCCAACATGGTCAGGCTCCAGCGGTCGCCGCTTGGGTAAAGCGCACGTAGCCGTTCTGCTCGAGTTCGTCGGCAAGCTCGGAACCACCGGATTCGGCGATGCGCCCGCCGACGAAGACGTGCACAAACTCCGGGTGGATGTAGCGAAGGATCCGGGTGTAGTGCGTGATCAGCAGAATGCCGCCGTTCTCGGCTTCGGCGTATCGGTTCACGCCCTCGCTGACCACGCGCAGCGCGTCGACGTCCAGGCCGGAGTCGGTTTCGTCGAGGATGGCAATCCTGGGCTTGAGCAACTCGAGCTGCAGGATCTCGTGCCGCTTCTTCTCACCGCCGGAGAACCCTTCGTTGACGTTGCGCTCGGCGAACGCGGGGTCGATTTCCAGGGCGGACATCGCGGCCTTGACCTCTTTGACCCAGTGCCGCAGCTTGGGCGCCTCGCCGCGGATGGCGGTGGCGGCCGAGCGCAGGAAATTGGACACCGAGACGCCGGGCACCTCGACGGGGTACTGCATGGCCAGGAACAGCCCGGCCCGCGCCCGCTCGTCAACGCTCATCGCCAGCACGTCTTCGCCGTCCAGCGTGATCGAGCCCGAGGTGACGACGTACTTGGGGTGTCCGGCGATCGCGTAGGACAGCGTCGATTTCCCGGAACCGTTGGGCCCCATCAGCGCATGCTTTTCGCCGGATTTCACGGTCAGGTCGACACCCTTGAGGATCGGGATCTCGCCTTCGCCGTCGCCGCCACTCGGGTTGACGACGCTGACGTGCAGGTCTCTGATTTCCAGGATTGTCATGCGGTTGTTGCCTTCTCCGTCATTTCCAGTTCGTGTTCGATAGCCGCGGTGAGACGCTCCCGCACTTCGGGCACCGCAATCTTGGCGATGATCTCGCCGAAGAAGCCGCGAATCACCAGCCGGCGGGCCTGCTCTTCGGGGATGCCGCGGGAGCGCAGATAGAACAGTTGCTCATCGTCGAAACGCCCGGTGGCACTGGCGTGTCCGGCACCGGCGATCTCGCCGGTCTCAATCTCCAGGTTGGGTACCGAGTCAGCGCGCGCGCCGTCGGTCAGCACCAGGTTGCGGTTCATCTCGAAAGTGTCGGTGCCCGTGGCCTCGGCGCGAATCAGCACGTCGCCGATCCACACCGTGTGCGCGTCGGGCAGCTTGGACGATGGATCTCCTTGCAGCGCACCCTTATACAGCACGTTGGACTTGCAGTCCGGCTGCGCGTGATCCACCAGCAACCGCGATTCGAGGTGCTGGCCGTCGTCGGCGAAGTACAGGCCGAGCAATTCGGCGTCTCCACCCGGTCCGGCGAACCTCACGTTCGCGCTCATCCGCACCACCTCGCCCCCCAGCGTGACGGTGACGTGGCGCAACACCGCGTCCTTACCCAGCCGGGCGTGGTGGGCGCTGACGTGCACGGTGTCGTCGGCCCAGTCGGCGATCCAGATGACGGTGAGCCGGGCGGCGTCACCGACGACGAATTCGACATTGTCGGCGTAGGTTCCGCTGCCCCGGTGGTCGATGACGACCACCGCCTCACCGAGTTCTTCGACCCGGATCTGCAGGTGCCCGTAGCCGGTTGCACCCTGGCCCGGTCCGGCAACGGTGATGTTGATCGGGTCGCCGACCGGGATGTCGCGTCCGACAGTGACCAGCGTCGCCGCGTTGAACGACGAAAAGGCTTGGGCCGCAACGCGGTCAGCGGGAACACCGCCTTGCCCAAGGCGTTCGTCGCCGCGGCGCACCGTCTCCACCGTGACGCCGTCCCGCTCGGTGACCGTGATGGTGGCCGCGCCGGTGGCTGCCGCGCTGCCATCGTGCAAGCCGCGCAGGCGCTTCAGCGGGGTGAACCGCCAGAGTTCGTCGCGACCATGCGGTACTTCGAACGCGTCGACATCGAAGGAGGCGAACAACTCCCCCTTGTTCAGCGATGCGGTCATCCGACTCTCATCCTACGGAGCCCTCCATCTGCAACTCGATCAGCCGGTTGAGCTCCAGCGCATACTCCATCGGCAGCTCTTTGGCGATCGGCTCGACGAATCCGCGCACCACCATCGCCATGGCCTCGTCCTCGGTCATGCCGCGGCTCATCAGATAGAACAGCTGGTTCTCGCTGACCTTGGAGACGGTGGCCTCGTGGCCCATCGTGACGTCGTCCTCGCGGATGTCGACGTAGGGGTAGGTGTCGCTGCGGCTGATCGTATCGACCAGCAGCGCATCGCATTTCACGCTCGACTTGGAGCCGTGCGCACCCTTGTTCACCTGAACCAGGCCGCGGTAGGAGGTGCGACCGCCGCCCCGCGCCACCGACTTGGACACGATGTTGCTCGACGTGTTCGGTGCCAGGTGCAGCATCTTGGCGCCGGTGTCCTGGTGCTGGTCCTCGCCCGCGAAGGCGACCGACAACACCTCGCCCTTGGCGTGCTCGCCGGTCATCCAGACCGCCGGGTACTTCATGGTCACCTTGGATCCGATGTTGCCGTCGACCCACTCCATGGTGGCGCCGGCCTCGGCCCGGGCCCGCTTGGTGACCAGGTTGTAGACGTTGTTCGACCAGTTCTGGATGGTCGTGTAACGGCAACGGCCACCGGGCTTCACGATGATCTCCACCACCGCGGAGTGCAGGGAGTCCGATTTGTAGATCGGCGCCGTACAGCCCTCGATGTAGTGCACGTACGCGTTTTCGTCGACGATGATCAGCGTCCGCTCGAACTGGCCCATGTTCTCGGTGTTGATCCGGAAATAGGCTTGCAGCGGGATGTCGACGTGCACGCCCGGCGGCACATAGATGAAGCTGCCACCCGACCACACCGCCGTGTTGAGTGCGGAGAACTTGTTGTCCCCCGCCGGAATCACGGTGCCGAAGTACTTCTTGAAGACGTCCGGGTGCTCCCGCAGCGCTGTGTCGGTGTCCAGGAAGATGACGCCCTGCTTCTCGAGATCCTCACGGATGGAGTGGTAGACGACCTCAGACTCGTACTGGGCGGCGACACCGGAGACCAGCCGCTGCTTCTCGGCCTCCGGGATGCCCAGCTTGTCGTAGGTGTTCTTGATGTCCGCGGGCAGATCGTCCCAGGTCGCGGCCTGTTTCTCGCTGGAGCGCACGAAGTACTTGATGTTGTCGAAGTCAATGCCCTCGAGGTTGGAGCCCCAGTTCGGCATGGGTTTCTTGTCGAAGATGTTCAGCGCCTTGAGCCGAATGTTCAGCATCCACTCCGGCTCGCTCTTCTTCGCCGAGATGTCACGCACGACCGCCTCGGACAATCCGCGCTGCGCGCTGGCGCCCGCGACGTCCGAGTCGGCCCAGCCGTAGCCGTACCTGCCCAGCGACTCGATGGTCTGCTCCTGGGTGAGTGGCTCGACGGTCCGTGCAGCTTCGAGTGTCATGAGGACTCTCCCTTGTTGCGTGTTGCGGTGGGGCGCGGGCTGGGCGCCGGGGCCAGGGGTACGTGCGTGGTGCAGGCACAGTCGCCGTTGACTATCGTCGCCAACAGCTGCACGTGAGACCCGAGCACCTCGGCCATGGCCTGCTGTTCGGCTTCGCACAACTCCGGGAATTCCTCGGCGACATGAGAGACCGGGCAGTGATGCTGGCAGATTTGCACACCGTGGATCGGGCCACCCACCCGGGTGGTGGTGGCTACGTAACCGGCTTTGGTCAACGCCTGCGCTATCCGGTCGGCGGTCGCTTCGACCGCATCCTCGTCGGGGCCGTCGGCTGCCTGCACCCCGGAAAGAATCGCGTCGATGCGCCGCCGCGCAAACGTTTTCACCGCGTCCTCGCCGCCGATTTCCCGGAGTTGTCGCATGGCGGCAGAAGCCAGATCGTCGTAGGCGTGGTCGAGCTTGGCCCGCCCGGCCGAGGTCAGCCGGTAGCGCTTGGCGGGCCGTCCGCGACCCACCTGCTGCCAGGACGCCGCCGCCACCGACTCCGCGTCACCGGCGTCGATGAGCGCATCCAGGTGGCGGCGCACACCGGCGGGGGCCAGGCCCAGCCGTTCGCCGATTTCGGTCGCGGTGATCGACCCGGATTCCAGCAGCAGGCGCACGATGGCGCGCCGGGTGTGGCCATCCGAGCCGACGGCACCGGCCGCGGGCACGGCAGCCGGCGACTCGGTTTGGATTTTCACAACACCAGTGTGTCGCAATTCCGATGATCGGTCCAGCAAGGGTGCCCTTACGTGATGAGAGGAACAATTCCAGCCGAACGTGCGGCTAGTCTGCTCTGATGGCAGCCCGCCACCACACCTTGAGCTCTTCGATCGCCAGTCTGCACGGCGACGAGCCAACGGTGGGCAAACCACTAAACGCCATCGAGCACGCCGCGATGCAGCGGACCCGGCTGTTCGGCGCGACCGGCACCGTCTTGATGGCGATCGGCGCACTCGGCGACGGGGCCAGGCCGGTGGTCCAGGACCCGACCTTCGGGGTGCGGCTGCTCAATTTGCCGTCGCGCATCCAGACGGTGTCGTTGACCATGACCACCACCGGCGCGGTAATGATGGCGCTGGCGTGGCTGATGCTCGGCCGGTTCGTGTCCGGCAAACGGCGGATGTCGCGCGGCGAACTGGATCGCACGCTGATGCTGTGGATGTTACCCCTGCTGATCGCACCGCCGATGTACAGCAAAGATGTCTATTCCTACCTGGCGCAGAGCCAGATCTCCCTGGAGGGACTCGACCCGTATCGGGTGGGGCCGGCCTCCGGCCTGGGCCTGGGTCATGTTTTCACGCTGTCGGTGCCCAGTCTGTGGCGGGAGACCCCGGCGCCCTACGGGCCGCTGTTCCTGTGGATCGGACGTGGCATCTCGGCACTCACCGGAGAAAACATCGTCGCCGCGGTGTTGTGCCACCGACTGGTGGTGCTGTTCGGTGTGGCGCTGATCGTGTGGGCCACCCCGCGCCTGGCACGGCGGTGTGGGGTGGCCGAGGTCAGTGCGTTGTGGCTGGGCGCGGCGAATCCGCTGCTGTTCATGCACTTGGTCGCGGGTATCCACAATGAGGCGCTGATGCTCGGGCTGATGCTGACCGGCGTCGAATTCGCCCTTCGCGGCATCAATTCGGACCGCCCGCTGAAGCCTGCATCGTGGCGGATCGGCCCGGACTGGCAACCACTGGGGCTGCTGCTGGCCGGCGCAATCCTCATCGTGCTTTCGTCGCAGGTCAAGCTGCCGTCATTGCTTGCGCTGGGTTTCGTCACGATGGCGCTGGCCTACCGCTGCGGCGGCACGATCAAGGCGTTCGTGCTGTCCGGGACGGCGATGGCGGCGCTGTCGTTGGCGGTCATGGGCATCGTCGGCTGGGCCAGCGGGCTCGGATTCGGCTGGATCTTCACCCTGGGCACCGCCAATGTGGTGCGCAGCTGGATGTCGCCGCCGACCCTGCTGGCGCTAGGCACCGGGCAAGTGGGCATTCTGCTCGGTCTCGGCGACCACACCACGGCAGTGTTGGCCCTGACGCGTGCCATCGGTGTGCTGATCATCATGGTGATGGTCTGCTGGCTGTTGATCGCCGTGTTCCGTGGCCGGCTGCACCCGATCGGCGGCCTGGGCGTCGCGCTGGGCCTCACGGTGCTGCTCTTCCCCGTCGTACAGCCCTGGTATTTGCTGTGGGCCATCATCCCGCTGGCCGCCTGGGCGACCCGGACCAAGTTCCGGGCCGCGGCGATCATCGTCACCCTCATCGTCGGCATCTTCGGCCCGACCGCCAACGGCGACCGCTTCGCGCTGTTCCAGATTGTCGACGCCACCCTGGCCAGTGCCTTCATCGTCGTCGTCCTCATCGCGCTGACCTACCACCGACTGCCGTGGCAACCCCTGCCGGAAGAGGATCCGGCGCCGGAGATGGTCGTGACACCGGTCACTGCAACCGCCACCCCGTCCCCCGAAGCGGTACCCGACGCCTACGCTGATTCCACGTGAGCTCAGTCCCCCAGCACCGCGACATCGCGGTACGACTGCGCGGGGTATGCAAGCAGTACGGATCCGTGAAGGCCGTGTCGAGTCTCGATCTCGAGGTGCATACCGCCGAGGTATTTGCGCTGTTGGGTCCCAACGGCGCCGGAAAGACCACCACCGTCGAGATGTGCGAGGGCTTCATCCGCCCGGATACCGGCAGCATCGAGGTGCTGGGGCTCGACCCGATCGCCGAGAACGCGCGCTTGCGACCCCGCATCGGCGTGATGTTGCAGGGCGGTGGCGGCTACCCGGCGGCCCGCGCCGGCGAGATGCTGAACCTGGTGGCGTCCTACGCCGCCGATCCCCTGGACCCCCGTTGGCTGCTGGAAACGCTCGGCTTGACCGAGGCCGCGCGCACGACGTACCGGCGGCTCTCCGGCGGCCAGCAGCAACGGCTCGCCCTGGCATGTGCGCTGGTGGGGCGCCCCGAACTGGTTTTCCTCGACGAGCCGACCGCCGGAATGGACGCTCACGCCCGCTTGCTGGTGTGGGAGCTGATCGACGCGCTGCGCCGCGACGGCGTCACGGTGGTGCTGACCACCCATCAGCTCAAGGAGGCCGAGGAACTGGCCGACCGGCTGGTCATCATCGACCAGGGGACAACCGTCGCGGCGGGCACACCCGCGGAGTTGATGCGCAGCGGCGCCAAAGACCAGCTGCGGTTCAGTGCCCCACCGCGCCTTGACCTTTCGCTGCTGACCGCAGCGTTGCCCGAGGGCTACCGGGCCAGCGAGGTGTCACCCGGGGAGTATCTGGTGGAAGGCGCTGTGGGCCCGCAGGTGTTGGCCACGGTCACCGCGTGGTGTGCCCAGATCGACGTGCTGGCCACCGATCTGCGCGTCGAGCAACGCAGCCTCGAGGACGTCTTCCTCGATCTGACCGGCCGGAGGTTGCGATCGTGAGTGAGGCTTTCCCCGCGGGCACCTTCACGCCGGACCCGCGTCCCAGCGCAGTGCCGCGGATGTTGGCGGCGCAGTTCAGCCTGGAGGCCAAGCTGCTGCTGCGCAACGGCGAGCAGCTGCTGTTGACCATGTTCATACCGATCACGCTGCTGGTCGGGCTCACCCTGCTGCCTTTCGGATCCTTCGGGGAGCACCGCGCCGCGGTGTTCACGCCCGCCATCATGGCGCTGGCGGTGATCTCCACCGCGTTCACCGGCCAGGCGATCGCGGTGGCTTTCGATCGACGCTACGGGGCGTTGAAGCGGCTCGGCGCAACACCGCTGCCGGTGTGGGGAATCATCGCCGGCAAGGCGCTGGCAGTGGTATTCACCGTCTTCCTGCAGTCGATTGTGTTGGGCGCCATCGGTTTTGCGCTGGGCTGGCGGCCGCCGTTGGCGGCGTTGGCGCTGGGCGGCGCAGTGATCGCGCTGGGGACGGCAGGGTTCGCGGCACTCGGTCTGCTGCTCGGCGGGACCCTGCGGGCCGAGATCGTGCTGGCGCTGGCCAACCTGCTGTGGTTCGCGTTCGCCGGGTTCGGTGCGCTGACTCTGGAGACGGGCATGATCCCGACGGGGGTCAAGTGGGCAGCCCGGCTGACGCCCTCCGGAGCGCTGACGGAGTCGCTGTCGCAGGCGATGAGTTTGTCCGTGGACTGGTTCGGCCTGGGCGTGCTAGCGGTGTGGGGTGGTTTCGGAGCGGTGGCCGCGCGCCGCTGGTTCCGGTTTGTTTGAGCTTCTTCGGGTGTCGCCGCGCACGACATTGACGCCACGCACACAACACGCCGTCGCGGGTGTGCCTAGATTCAATCTGGCGAAACCCTGACGGCGTTCACCAACGTCCAACCTGCCGTGACCGAAACTCTTCATCGGCAGCGAATCGCTCCAGCACGCCAAAATCAGCCGCTCTCAGCTCAGAACCAAATTCCATGCGATCTACCCGAACATCTACCTGCCGCGGCGCACGGAACTTTCGCTGCGACTCCGGGCAGAAGCGGCATGGCTGTGGTCGGGCCGACGCGCGACGCTGGCCGGGCTCGCCGCCGCGGCGTTGCACGGCTCGGACTGGATCGACGAGGACGAGCCCATCGAGTTGATCTGGCGCAACGCTCGACCGCCGGCCGGCGTCATTACCCGCAATCTCCGCATCGGCACCGACGAGGTCACCCGGGTCGCCGGTCTGCCGGTCACCACACCTGCCCGGACGGCCTTCAACCTGGCGCGCCAGTTAGCTGTCGGGGAGGCGATGGCTCGACTCGACGCGTTGATGCGGGCGAAGCCGTTTTCCGCCGAGGCAGTGCAGAAGTTGGCCGCCCGTTACGCCGGCGCTCGCGGCGTGCGCCAAGTTAGGACGGTGTTGCCCCGGGTCGATCCTGGCTCCGCATCGCCGAAGGAAAGCTGGCTTCGGATGCTGCTGCTCGACGCCGGCCTACCCACTCCGGAAACGCAGATTCCGGTGGTCGTCGGGTACCGGACGGTGGCACTGCTGGACATGGGATGGGAGCGATTCAAGGTCGCCGTCGAGTACGACGGTGACCAACACCGCACCAACCGCCGCCAGTACGTACGCGATATCCGTCGGTCCAAGGAGCTCGAGGAGTTGGGTTAGATCGTGATCCGGATGATCGCCGAAGATCGGCCTGACCTCGTCGTGGAGCGCGTCATGGCGGCATTGCAGCGGCGCGGCTGCCGCGACACTGCCACAGGGCACGCGACACGCCGTCGCGGGTGTGCCTAGTTTCAACCTGGACGCGGCCGCAGCCCACGCACAAACCCGCTTCTACTACGTGCCGTAGTCGTCGTTACGATCGGGCGGTGACCGTCGGACGAGCGTTGATGCGGTTGGTGGACCTGCTGCCGAACCCCAGCCTGCGCGTCCAGCGGATCATTGCAGCTCTTGTCGTCCTCACTCAGGGCGGCATCGCGGTCACCGGCGCCATCGTCCGGGTCACCGCGTCGGGATTGGGTTGCCCCACCTGGCCGCAGTGCTTTCCGGGCAGCTTCACCCCGGTAGCGGTCTCGGAAGTACCCCGCATCCATCAGGCCGTCGAGTTCGGCAACCGGATGATCACCTTCGCGGTGGTCATCACCGCGGCTGTGGCCGTGTTGGCGGTCACCCGGGCGCGGCGACGCCGCGAGGTCTTGTTCTATGCCTGGCTGATGCCTGCCTCGACCGTGGCGCAAGCCGTCATCGGCGGCATCACGGTGCGCACCGGGCTGTTGTGGTGGACGGTGGCGATTCACCTGCTGGCCTCGATGACGATGGTGTGGTTGTCGGTGCTGCTATTCGTCAAAGTCGGCGAGCCCGACGACGGTCAGGTACGGCAACGGATCGCCCGGCCGTTGCGGATGCTGACCGCGCTGAGCGCGCTGAATCTGGCCGCGGTGCTGGTCACCGGCACGTTGGTCACTGCCGCCGGACCGCACGCCGGCGACAAGAGTCCAAGCCGGACGGTGCCGCGACTCAAAGTCGAGATCAACACGCTGGTGCACATGCATTCGTCGCTCCTCGTTTCCTACCTGTCTCTGTTGATCGGGCTGTGCTTCGGGTTGTGGGCGATACACGCCGGCCGCGCGGTGATGCAGCGGCTGGGCGTGCTCATCGCCCTCGTCGTCGCTCAAGCCGGTGTCGGCACCGCCCAGTACTACACCGGCGTTCCTGCAGCGCTGGTCGCCCTCCATGTCGCCGGTGCGGCGGCATGCACCGCCGCCACGGCTGCGCTATGGGCGTCGATGCGAGAACGGGCCAAGTCCCAGGCGCTCCAGGGCTGACTCGACGGCCAGCGCAAACTCGCGCTGGGCCAGGCCACGGGTTTCGGCTTCCAGACGCAGCCACCCCAGGGAAGGGTCCACCAGCTGTAATTCCAGTAGCCGCGATCCGCAAAGGTGTGCCCGCGCGTACAGCAGCCGACCTGGGGCAGCTGCCAGTGCGGCTGCCCCCACATGCCAGAGCTCGAAATCGGCCTCGCCCCGATGAAGGCCGCCGTCCTGCATTGTGAATGCGTGCGAGGGTGTGCCGCCGATGAAGACGAGCACGGTTTCCGGCGCCGGATCGGACTGCACGTATACGCTGCGCCCGGCCCCGGCGATGTATGCCTCGGCGTCCAACCGGTCGGTGAAACGCCGCGTCCCCGATCCGACGACGGCTCCGACGTACACCTGGGCGTCAGACGGCAGCCGAATGGGTTCGCCCGGCCGCCAACGCTGACCCGGCACCGTCGGTACGCCCCGCTGCGCCAGCTGGTCCAGATAGCGGCGGTCGGCGTTCCACGCTATGACCTGCGGTGGGTTCAGCAGGTTCTGCACGCTTGTGGTCCATTCCAGGAACTCGTCCAGCCGTGCGGCCCAGGGCCCGGCATCGCGCAGTATCACCAGGTGAGCGTCGCCGACTTCCGGGTCGTCCCACGGCAACCACCGGGCATGGAGGCCGCGGGTGCGCAATGCGGCCACCAATCCGGCGTCGTCGCCCGAAGCTCGCCGCGGACCGCCGGCCAGCACGATGCGCGGATGGAAGGTGTCCGGTCGGGCTAACTTCATGCCCGGGCATGATATCGGCATGCATGCGATCGAAGTCAGCGAAACCGGCGGCCCCGAAGTCCTGAGCTATAAAGACCTCCCGCGACCCGAACCCGGCGCGGGCGAGCTGCTGATCCGCTCCGAGGCCATCGGCGTCAACTTCATCGACACCTACTTCCGCTCCGGTCAATACCCTCGGCCGCTCCCGTTCGTCCCGGGCAGCGAGGTGTGCGGAACGGTGGCCGCCGTAGCTGCAGACGCCCAGGGCAGGATCAGCGTCGGCGACCGGGTCGTGAGCGCCTCGGTGAACGGCTCCTACGCCGAATTCTGCACTGCACCAGTATTTTTGACCGCGAAGGTGCCCGACGGTATCAGCTCGGACGTTGCCGCGTCGGCCCTGCTGAAAGGACTGACCGCGCAGTACCTGTTGACGTCGGTGTATCCGGTACAGCGCGGGGACAGCGTCCTGGTGCACGCCGGCGCCGGAGGTGTGGGGCTGATCCTGACGCAGTGGGCCACGCACTTGGGCGCGCGGGTGATCACGACGGTGTCGACACCGGAGAAGGAGCGGCTGTCCCGCGATGCCGGCGCCGCCGAGGTACTCCCCTACCCCAACGACGCCGACCAGTTCGGGCAGCAGATTCGCGATCTCACCGGCGGCGCCGGCGTGGCTGCGGTGTACGACGGCGTGGGCGCCAGCACGTTCGATGCCAGCCTCGCCAGTCTGGCCGTGCGCGGCACACTCGCGCTGTTCGGCGCGGCCAGCGGACCAGTTCCGCCGTTCGACCCGCAGCGGCTCAACTACGCAGGATCGGTGTATCTGATCCGGCCGTCGCTGGCCCATTTCCTGCGCACCGGTGAGGAGTTCAGCCGGCGAGCCGCAGATCTGTTCGACGTGATCGGCAGTGGAGCCGTCCGCATCGAAGTCGGCGGCAGATATCCACTGGCCGAAGCCAGGCGCGCACACACCGACCTGGAAGGCCGCAAGACCAGCGGTTCGGTCGTGCTACTGCCCTGAGGGTCGCGGCTGACCCACGGTCTCAAATCTCATTTGGCATCGGGCATCCGCTTTCTGCCGAGCGCACCGAAAGCACAACGAATGGCCACGGGTGCCCCAGCGCGGAATCGCGTACAAAACGGCGAAAATAGCCCGCCCGGGTTTCGGCTGCGTATTAAGATTCGGCCCCGCCATTGGTCGATAATGACCAGACAACGCCCGGCCGGGGCGACACGGCGAGCGAATGGAGCCTGGATGTCATACACGATCGCCGCGCCCAACATATTTACGGCGGCGGCAGCCGATCTGACAAGTATCGGCTCGACAGTCAGTGCGGCCAACTCAGCCGCGGCGCTTTCGACGCAGACGATACTTGCGGCCGGCGCGGATGAGATCTCAGCGGCCATCGCCGTGCAATTTAGCAAGCACGGTCAGGCATATCAGCTGCTGAGCACATCTGCGGCGGCGGTCCACGACCAGTTCGTCGGAGCTTTGGCCGCGAGCGCCGCGGCCTATGCCGGTGCCGAAGCGGCGAATGTTTCGCCGCTGCAGCTCGTACTCGATGCGCTGAACCGCGGCACCAACGAGCTGTTCGGGCGCCCGCTGATCGGCAATGGCTCGAACGGCGCCCCCGGTTCGGGCATGGACGGCGGACCCGGCGGGATCCTGATCGGTAACGGAGGGGCTGGCGGGTCCGGAGCGCCGGGATTGCCGGGTGGTCGCGGCGGGGTTGCCGGTCTGTTGGGCACCGGAGGCGCTGGCGGCGCCGGAGGAGACCTATCAGGCGGAATCGGAGGCGCCGGAGGCGCCGGAGGCAATGGCGTCCTGTTCGGGAGCGGCGGCGCTGGCGGCAACGGTGGGACAGGTCCGGTCGGCGGCGGCGCCGGCGGAGCCGGCGGCATGGGAGGGCTGATCGGTATCGGCGGCGCCGGCGGCAACGGAGGTCCTGGACAGAACAGCGGCGGAATCGGCGGCCACGGTGGCAACGGCGGGATGTTGTTCGGCGACGGCGGAGCCGGCGGGCTCGGCGGCTCCAGCGGGCCGTTCAGCACTGGCGGTGCAGGCGGGGACGGCGGCAACGGCGGTCTGATTGGCTCCGGCGGTGGTGGCGGCGGCGGGGGGCGCAGCGGCATCAGTGGTACCGGTGGCGCTGGGGGCGCCGGCGGTCACGCCGGGCTGATCGGCAACGGTGGTGCCGGCGGCGCCGCCGAATTCGGCGACTCGTTGGGCGGGGACGGCGGGGCCGGTGGGGCCGGTGGCACGCTATTCGGCGCTGGCGGCGCCGGCGGTAGCGGCGGAAGCAGCTCGGCCACCGGTGGAGCCGGCGGAGCTGGCGGCAGCGCAGGCATTCTGGTCGGAGCCGGGGGAGCCGGTGGAAGTGGCGGGGCGGGTAGCAACCCTGGCCTTCTCTTCGGCCAGGGCGGTGCCGGTGGCGCCGGCGGGCGTGCCGGTCTCCTGTTCGGTTTTGGTGGGGTCGGCGGAACCGGCGGAATAGGCGACCAAGCGAACGCTGGAGGCGGCGGAGGCGGCGGTGATGCCGGCATCCTCTTCGGCATTGGCGGGGCCGGCGGCGCGGGCGGCGCGGCCCACTTCGGCACGAACGCCATCGGCGGAAATGGCGGGGCCGGCGGCAAGGCCGGGCTCGTCGGTGTCGGTGGCGACGGCGGGGCCGGCGGGGCGTCTACGGCCACGGGGCCGAGTGCGTCCGGCGGCAACGGAGGGAAGGGCGGCGACGCTCGGCTGATCGGCAACGGCGGCAACGGCGGCAACGCGGGAACCGGGGTGGTCGTCGGCACTGTCGGCGCGGGCGGATCCGGTGGGCTGTTGATCGGCCAGAATGGACTCTCCGGTTTGTCCTAGAGCCACCGCTCATGCGCCCTGATGCCTTCGGTCCCGTGGCAGCGACCCGACCGAGTGGCAACCACGACGCACCCACGGCGGAGTCGTGCCGTGAAACTCACATCCAGCGCTGAGGCGGGCGCTTCGGCCCGCTCAAAACAGCGTGGGCAGCGCGATCGCCGAATCCACCGCCAGCGCACAGAACACCAGCGCCAGATAGTTGTTCGACTGCAGGAAAAGCCGCAGCGGTTTCACCGGTTGACCCGCGCGTACACCCGCACACAGCTGGTGGGCCATCGTCAGGAACCACACGCCGGCCACCACGGCCACCGCGGCGTACAGCCATCCGGCCGCCAGTGCCAGCACGAAAGTCGCCAGCACCGTAAGCCAGGTGTAGATCACGATCTGCTTGGTGACCTGACGCTCGGTGGCCACCGCGGGCAGCATAGGCACACCGGCGACTTTGTAGTCCTCTTTGTACCGCATCGCCAGGGCCCAGGTGTGCGGCGGAGTCCAGAAGAAGATAATCGCGAACATCGCCAGCGCCGGCCAACCGATGGTGCCGGTGACGGCCGACCATCCGATCATCACCGGCATGCAGCCCGCCGCGCCGCCCCACACCACATTCTGCGGAGTGCGCCGTTTGAGCAGCAGTGTGTAGACGAAGACATAGAAGGCGATGGTGGCGACCGCCAACAGACCCGACAGCAGGTTGGTGGTCCACCACAGCCAGCAGAACGACGCGACGCTCAGCGCCAGCCCGAAGATCAGGGCGTTGCGGGTGGGCACGGCGGCCCGCGCCAGCGGTCGCCGCGCGGTCCGTTTCATCACTTTGTCGATGTCCGCGTCGGCCACACAGTTGAGCGTGTTGGCGCCCCCGGCGGCCATCATGCCACCGACCAGCGTATTGAGGATGAGCAGCGGGTTAACCGACCCGCGGTGCGCGAGGAGCATTGCTGGAATGGCGGTGACGAGCAGCAGCTCGATCACCCGCGGCTTGGTCAACGCCAGATATGCCATGAAGGTACCGGTGATCCGGCTTGAAGTCCGGCCCGGCGCCTCGATGTCTGGGCGGCCGCGAACGCTCACGCATTAACTCCTCGGGAAATCGCAGCCGCGCGCAGCTTCTACTACGCATGATGGTAGACCGCGCATGCACGGCCAAGCGCCCGGAGGGTCGATTTACCCGGAGTCTCGACCGCATCCGACCAACCCGGCGCTGACGCGAACCAGTAATCCGCGACAGGATATTTTCACACAGGCTTGCGCGGGTACACGCAATCTGGGCCTGCAAGTGCCAGCAATCCCGCACTAGGGTGGGATTGATCAGTTTGATGACCCCAGGACTGAGGACTGAATGACCACACTTGAAGAGATCTCCGCGCTCACGCAACCGCGCCACCCCGACGACTGGACCGAGATCGATTCGGCTGCGGTCGACACGGTCCGAGTTCTGGCCGCCGACGCCGTTCAGAAAGTGGGCAACGGCCACCCCGGCACGGCGATGAGTCTCGCGCCACTGGCGTACACGCTGTTCCAACGGGCGATGCGTCATGACCCCAGCGACGTGCACTGGCTGGGACGCGACCGCTTCGTCTTGTCGGCCGGCCACAGCAGCCTGACCCTCTACCTGCAGCTCTACCTGGGTGGATTCGGACTCGAACTCTCCGACATCGAGTCGCTGCGCACCTGGAAGTCCAAGACTCCCGGGCACCCGGAGTTCCGGCACACCGATGGTGTGGAGATCACCACGGGGCCGCTGGGCCAGGGGTTGGCCTCGGCCGTCGGCATGGCGATGGCGTCGCGTTATGAGCGCGGCCTGTTCGATCCGGACGCAGAACCGGGCACCAGCCCATTCGACCACTACATTTACGTGATCGCCTCTGACGGAGACATCGAAGAGGGCGTCACTTCGGAAGCGTCGTCACTGGCCGGGGTGCAGCAGCTGGGCAATCTGATCGTGTTCTACGACCACAACCAGATCTCCATCGAGGACGACACCAACATCGCCCTGTGCGAAGACACTGCGGCGCGTTACCGCGCCTACGGGTGGCATGTCCAGGAGGTGGAAGGCGGCGAGAACGTCGTCGGAATCGAAGAGGCGATCGCCAACGCCAAGGCTGAAACCGGCCGGCCGTCGTTCATCTCGCTGCGCACCATCATCGGCTTCCCGGCACCCAATCTGATGAACACCGGCAAGGCCCACGGCGCCGCGCTGGGCGACGAGGAAGTGGCGGCCACCAAGAAGATCCTCGGCTTCGACCCGGACAGGACCTTCGAGGTCCGCGACGAGGTCATCGCTCACACGCGCAAGCTGGTGGATCGGGGCAAGGAAGCGCACCAGAAATGGCAGACCGAGTTCGACGCATGGGCGGAGCGGGAACCCGAACGCAGGGTGCTGCTGGATCGGCTGACCGCCCAGAAGATGCCCGAGGGCTGGGACGCCGACCTGCCGCACTGGGAGCCGAGCGACGACGCGGTCGCCACCCGAAAAGCGTCCAATGATGTGCTAAACGCCGTAGGGCCGAAGCTGCCCGAACTGTGGGGTGGTTCGGCTGACCTGGCCGGAAGCAACAACACCACGATCAAGGGCGCCGATTCCTTTGGTCCGCCGTCGATCTCGACCAAGGACTACACCGCGCACTGGTACGGCCGGACACTGCATTTCGGGGTTCGCGAGCACGCGATGGGCGCCATTCTGTCCGGGATCGTGCTGCACGGCCCCACTCGCGCCTACGGCGGCACGTTCCTGCAGTTCTCCGACTACATGCGTCCGGCGGTGCGGCTGGCGTCGCTGATGGACATCGACACCATTTACGTGTGGACGCACGATTCGGTCGGCCTGGGCGAGGACGGTCCGACGCATCAGCCGATCGAGCACCTGTCGGCGTTGCGGGCCATCCCGAACCTGTCGGTGGTACGTCCCGCGGACGCGAACGAGACGGCCTTCGCCTGGCGCACGGTGCTGGCCCGCGGCGACGGCAGCGGACCCGTGGGATTGATCCTGACCCGCCAGAACGTCCCGGTGCTCGAGGGCACCAACATGGAGGGTGTGGCACGCGGCGGCTACGTGCTCGGCGGCACCGAGGGCGATGAGGAGCCGGACGTGGTGCTGATCGCCACCGGCTCGGAGGTACAGCTGGCCGTCGAGGCGCGGAAATTGCTGGCGGAGCGGGACATTCTCGCGCGCGTGGTGTCCATGCCGTGTGTGGAGTGGTTCGAGTCGCAGTCGCACGACTACCGCGACAGCGTGCTGCCGCCGACGGTTTCGGCGCGGGTCGCCGTCGAGGCCGGAGTCGCACAGTCGTGGCACAAGCTGGTCGGCGACACCGGAAAGATCGTGTCGATCGAGCACTACGGGGAGTCCGCCGACTATAAGACGCTGTTCCGTGAATACGGCTTCACCGCTGAAGCCGTCGCAGCCGCCGCGGAAGAAGCACTCGACAACTAAGAAAAGGTGATCGCATGACCCAGAATTCCAACCTCGCTGCGCTCAGCGCGGCAGGCGTATCCGTCTGGCTCGACGATTTGTCCCGCGACCGGATCAAGTCCGGCAACCTCCAGGAACTGATCGATACCAGGAGCGTGGTCGGTGTGACCACCAACCCGTCCATCTTCCAGAAGGCACTGGCCGACAGCGACACCTACAACGACCAGATCGCCGAACTGGCCGAGCGGGGCGCTGACGTGGACGCCACCATCCGTACCGTCACCACCGACGACGTCCGCAACGCCTGTGATGTGCTGCGGCCGCAGTGGGAATCCTCCGACGGAGTCGACGGCCGGGTGTCGATCGAGGTCGACCCACGCCTGGCCCACGACACCGACAAGACCACCCAGCAGGCGGTCGAGCTGTGGAAGATCGTCGACCGGCCCAATCTGCTCATCAAGATTCCGGCCACCGAAGAGGGCATCCCCGCCATCGCGGCGACACTGGCCGAAGGTATCTCGGTCAACGTCACGCTGATCTTCTCCGTCGAACGCTACCGCGCGGTGATGGATGCCTACCTGGAGGGCCTAGAGAAGGCCAAGCAAGCCGGCCACGACCTGTCCAAGATCCATTCCGTGGCTTCGTTTTTCGTCTCGCGGGTGGATACCGAGATCGACAAGCGGCTGGAGAAGCTCGACTCCGATGAGGCCCGCGCTCTGCTGGGCCAGGCCGCCGTTGCCAACGCCCGCCTGGCCTACGCGGCCTACCAGGAGGTCTTCGAGGGCGGCGAGCGCTTCGCGGCGCTGCAGGCGGACGGGGCGCGGGTTCAGCGGCCGCTGTGGGCATCCACCGGCGTCAAGAACCCGGACTACTCCGACACCTTGTATGTCACCGAGCTGGTGGCCGCCAACACGGTGAACACCATGCCGGAGAAGACCCTCGAAGCGGTCGCGGACCACGGCACGATTCACGGCGACACCATCACCGGCACGGCCGCGGAGGCCCAGGGTGTGTTCGACAAGCTCGACGCGATCGGGATCGATCTGACCGACGTCTTCTTGGTGCTGGAGAACGAGGGCGTCGAGAAATTCGAGGAATCCTGGATCGAGTTGCTCGAGGAGACACAGGCGCAGCTCGACTCCGCCGACAAATGAGTTTGAGTTCAGCCGGCGCCACGGCGTGGCAGAACCCGCTACGAGACAAACGCGATAAACGGCTGCCCAGAATCGCCGGCCCATGCGGGATGGTCATCTTCGGGGTCACCGGCGACCTGGCCCGCAAGAAGGTGATGCCCGCCATCTACGATCTGGCCAACCGCGGGCTGCTGCCCCCGACGTTCTCGCTGGTGGGATTCGCGCGCCGGGACTGGGACACAGAGGATTTCGGCGAGGTGGTGCACGACGCCGTCAAGGAACACTGCCGGACTCCGTTCCGCCAGGAAAACTGGGACCGGTTGGCCGAAGGATTTCGGTTCGTCCCAGGTGCTTTCGACGATGACGACGCGTTCAACCGGCTCGCCGAAACGCTGGAGAAGCTGGATGCCGAACGTGGTACCGGCGGAAACCACGCGTTCTACCTGGCCATTCCACCCAAGTCCTTCCCGGTGGTCTGCGAACAGCTGGAGAAGTCCGGATTGGCTCGGCCGCAGGGCAATCGGTGGAGCCGGGTGGTAATCGAAAAGCCGTTCGGCCATGACCTGAAGAGCGCCCAGGATCTCAACAAGACGGTCAACTCCGTCTTTCCGGAGGAGTCGGTCTTTCGCATCGACCACTACCTGGGCAAGGAGACGGTGCAGAACATCCTGGCGCTGCGCTTCGCCAACCAGTTGTTCGATCCGATCTGGAACGCGCATTACGTCGATCACGTCCAGATCACCATGGCCGAAGACATCGGTCTTGGTGGGCGAGCCGGCTATTACGACGGCATCGGCGCGGCGCGTGATGTGATCCAGAACCACCTGATGCAACTGTTGGCGCTGACGGCGATGGAAGAGCCGGTCAGCTTTACCCCGAAGTCGTTGCAAACGGAGAAGATCAAGGTGCTATCGGCGACGCAGCTCGCGCAGCCGCTCGACGAGACCACCAGCCGCGGCCAGTACGCCGCGGGCTGGCAGGGCGGTGAGAAAGTGGTCGGCCTGCTCGACGAGGAGGGGTTCGCCAAGGACTCCACGACCGAGACGTTCGCCGCGATCACCCTCGAGGTCGACACCCGTCGCTGGGCCGGGGTGCCCTTCTATCTCCGGACCGGAAAGCGGTTGGGCCGCAGGGTGACCGAGATCGCGCTGGTCTTCAAACGGGCGCCGCACCTGCCGTTCGACGCGACGATGACCGACGAGCTCGGTACCAACGCTATGGTCATCCGGGTGCAGCCCGACGAGGGCATCACGTTGCGGTTCGGGTCGAAAGTGCCCGGCACTGCGATGGAAGTCCGCGACGTCAACATGGACTTCTCCTACGGGTCGGCATTCGCCGAGGAATCTCCCGAAGCCTACGAGCGGCTGGTCCTTGACGTGCTACTCGGCGAGCCATCACTGTTCCCGGTAAACGAAGAGGTCGAATTGGCTTGGGAGATAATCGATCCCGCACTGGACAGCTGGGCGGCACATGGAAAACCCGATCCGTATGAAGCGGGTACCTGGGGGCCGGAATCGGCGTTCGAGATGCTGCGCCGCACCGGCCGGGAATGGCGGCGGCCGTGATCCCCGCCGGCGACGATGCAGAACGCAGTGATGCTGAGGAGCGGCGCCAATGATGCCCGCCGGCGACAATGCAGAACGCAGTGATGCTGAGGAGCGGCGCCAATGATGCCCGCCGGCGACGATGCAGAACGCAGCGATGCTGAGGAGCGGCGCCAGTGATTGTCGAACTGCCTGACACCACCACCACGGCGGTCAACAAAAAGCTCGACGAGATGCGCGAAATGGCCGGCGTGGTCACCATGGGCCGGGTCCTGACGCTGATCATCGCGCCCGACAGCGACGCCGTTGGGGAGGATTCCATCCAGGCGGCCAACGATGCCAGCCACGAACATCCGAGCCGCATCATCGTGACGATGCGGGGCAATGCCTACGCGGACGAACCCCGGCTGGACGCGCAGATCCGGGTCGGCGGCGACGCGGGCGCCGGTGAGGTGGTGGTGCTGCGCCTGTCCGGCCCGCTGTCCGGGCATGCCGCCAGTGTCGTCATCCCCTTTCTGCTGCCCGACATCCCGGTGGTGGCCTGGTGGCCCGACAACGCCCCGGCGGTTCCCGCCCAGGATCCTTTGGGTAAGTTGGCAATTCGCCGGATCACCGATGCGACCAACGCCGTCGACCCGTTGGCCGCGATCAAGAGCCGCTTGCCCGGTTACACCGCCGGCGACACCGATCTGGCCTGGAGCCGTATCACCTACTGGCGGGCGTTGCTGACCTCGGCGGTCGACCTGCCGCCGCACGAGCCCATCGAATCAGCGCGGATTTCGGGCCTGGAGACAGAGCCCGCGCTCGACGTGCTGGCCGGCTGGCTGGCCAGCCGCATCGACGGCCCGGTGCGCCGGGAGGTCGGCGACCTCAACGTGGAGCTGGTGCGCAAAAGCGAGACCATCGTGCTCAGCCGGCCCCAGGACGGCACCACCGCGACGTTGAGCCGCACCGCCAAACCCGATGCGCTGGTCCCGTTGGCGCGCAGGGTAACCGGTGAATGCCTGGCCGAAGACCTGCGCCGGCTCGATCCGGACGAGATTTACCACGCCGCGCTCGAAGGCATCAAGAAAGTGCAGTATCAATGAGCACCGACATCGAGGTCTTTTCCACGAGCGAAGAACTGGCGGTGGCCGCGGCCGGGCGACTGGTCGATACCATCGGCGCCGCCATGACCGCGCGGGGCCGGGCACTGATCGTGTTGACCGGCGGCGGCAACGGCATCGCGCTACTGCGCGAGCTTGCGTCCCAGCCGATCGACTGGTCCGGCGTCCACCTCTTCTGGGGTGATGAGCGATACGTTCCCGAAGAAGACGAGGAGCGCAACGAGAAACAGACCCGCGAAGCGCTGCTCGATCACATCGCCATCCCCGGCAATCAGGTGCACCCGATGGCGGCCAGTGACGGCGAATTCGGCCACGACATCGAGGCTGCGGCCCTGGCGTACGAGCAGATCCTGGCCGCCAACGCCGCACCCGGTGAGCCGGCGCCGAGTTTCGACGTGCACCTGCTGGGGATGGGGCCAGAGGGTCACGTCAACTCGCTGTTCCCCGATACCGCCGCGGTGCGCGAGAACCGCCGCCTGGTGGTCGCGGTGGACGACTCTCCGAAGCCGCCGCCGCAGCGAATCACGTTGACGTTGCCAGCCATTCAACGGTCTCGTGAGGTGTGGTTGCTGGTATCGGGGGCGGGCAAGGCCGACGCGGTGGCGGCCGCGGTGGACGGTGCCGACCCAGTGTCTCTTCCGGCCGCCGGTGCCGTCGGGCGCGAGATGACTCGATGGCTGCTCGATAAGGAAGCCGCGGGCCAACTGTCACGTTGACATTCGGCAGCTGGATAGAGGGGTGTCTTCCTTGATGTCCGCCGGGTAATAATGGCCGTCATGGCAGACAGAAGCGGCGGCCGTCCAACACCGGCTCGGCAAAGAATGAAGACGCTCACGCAAGCGGCATTGAATGCTGACAAGACGGTCGAGCAGGTGGAGGACGTCCTTGACGGCCTCGGCACTTCCCTAGTCGAACTGAACAAGTCGCTGACCGCTCTCAATGCCACAGTCGAGCGCATGGAACGCGGGCTGGACCACTTGGACGGCACGTTGACGGGCCTCGACGATCTCGCCAAGCGACTGCTCGTGGTGCTGCAGCCGGTCGAGGCGATTCTCGAGCGGATGGACAACATCGTGAGTTTGGGCGAGACGATGATGATGCCGCTCAACGCGACCGAACACGTGATGCGCGGCGTGCTGGACAGACTTCGAAATCGGGGTGTGCACTGATGCCCTGAAGGGCACAAGCCCCGCCCCAGGCTAATGGGACCGGGATGCCGATGGTGGTGACGGCGTTCGGTCACGCGGCTTCCTTTGCGGCGCAGCCATTTTCGCTGGCGGCGACAACGCATTTGCTGCGCGAGTACAAGATGACCCCGGGCCGGAGTCATCCCCTGCCGGCGCTCAGATCGGCGCAGCGGCGCGGGCCGAGGAAACATGCCCTGTCAGAATGCCCACTCACATCTTGGTTGATCGGGCCAGCACAAAGCTGTACAGGCCATAGGTGATAATTCCCGCGCCGGCGGCGATCAGCAACACCGCTCCATACGGCTGAGCGCCGAGAGTCTTCAAAGCTCCATCGAGACCGGTGGCCTTGTTCGGCTCGGAGCGCGATGCGGCAACGACCACCAGCACACCGGCGGTGGCGATGACCAGACCCTTGCCGACGTAGCCCGCCACGCCCAGTCGCCGCACCAGCTTGCCCGACCTGCCGTTCAGGTCGTCGACGAAATTGCGGCTGGCCCCTTTGTAGACGTGGTACCCGCCCACCGCAAAGACGCCCACTCCGCAGGCGATGAGGACAGCGGTGCCCACGCTGCTCTGCATCAGCCGGGCGCTCATCGTCGAGCTTTGCTCGCCCGCGGATCTGCCTGTGCCACGGGCGAATCCGAAAGCCGAATAGGCGAATCCGAGGTAGACGACCGCGACTCCGAAGGCTTTGGCCCGCTGGGTGGCGCCTCTTGGTGCGTCGTCGTCGCCGCGATCGGTCGCGCGCCCGAGAACCGTCTCGATGAGCCGCCACAACCCCAGCGTCAACAGGGCAACCGCGGCGATCCACAGGGCGAACGGCCCGCCGGGACGGGCCGCCAACGTCGCCAGGGCCCCGGATTGGTCTGCGGTTCCGCCGTCACCCAGGGCGATCCGGATCGCGAGGTAGCCGATGATCAAGTGCAGTATTCCGCTCACGACAAACCCGGCGCGGGCGAACTTTTCGAACACGCCGTTCTGCGCGACCTCTACCGCGGTGGCCGATGTTTCAGACATGGGGCTCCCTTCGCCTGAAGGGATTGCCCGTTATCCGCTGTTACGTAACGCGCTGGCCAGACCGTTCATCGTCAGGAGGATCCCGCGCTGCATCAGCTCGTCGTTCTCCCCGGAGCGGTAGCGGCGCAGCAGTTCCACCTGCAGGTGGTTCAACGGCTCCAAGTACGGGAATCGGTTGAATACCGAACGCGCCAGCGCAGGGTTGTCGGCGAGCAGGTCGTCTTGGCCGGTGATGCGTTTGTACATCGCGATGGTGCGGCGATGCTCGGCGATGATCTTGTCAAAGACCCTGCTGCGCAGGGCTTCATCGTCGACCAGCTCGGAGTAGCGGGCGGCCAGCCCGAGATCGCTCTTGGCCATCACCTGGGCCATGTTGGACAGCACGCTGCGGAAGAAGGGCCAGCGCTGGTATAGCTCGTGCAGCACCGCGAGCCGGTCCTCTTCGCTTTCCGGCCCGGCCGCGATCCATTGTTCAAAAGCCATACCTGTGCCGTACCAGCCCGGCAGCATCACCCGCGACTGGCTCCACGCCAGCACCCAGGGGATGGCCCGCAGGTCCGAAATCGACGAGGTGGGTTTGCGCGAGGTGGGACGGCTGCCGATGTTGAGCGATCCGATCTCGCTGACCGGAGTTGATGCCATGAAGTATTCGACGAAACCCGGCGTCTCATGCACTAATTCGGCGTACGAACGTTGCGCCAGTCTCGCTATCTCCTCCATTACCGCGTAGGCCGGTTCGGCCGCGCCACCGAGGCCTTCGACGTCGAGGAGCGTGGACTCCAGGGTCGCGGCCAGCAGGCTCTCCAGGTTTCGCCGGGCGGTCTGCGGTTCGGCGTACTTGGCGGCGATCACCTCACCCTGCTCGGTGAGTCGCAGCGATCCGTTGACCGCCCCCGGTGGCTGGGCCAGGATGGCCTGGTAGCTGGGACCGCCGCCGCGGCCCACCGTGCCGCCGCGACCGTGGAAAAGCCGCAACCGGATTCCGCCGTTGCGTGCGGCTTCGACCAAGGCTAGCTCCGCACGGTAGACCGCCCAGTTGGCGGCCATGTATCCGCCGTCCTTGTTCGAATCGGAATAGCCCAGCATCACTTCCTGCATGTCTTCGCGGGCGGCGACCATGGCCCGGTAAAGCGGAAGCTCCAGCAGTGCCTGCAGGATCGCCGCTCCGTTGTGCAGGTCGTCGATGGTCTCGAACAGCGGCGAGATCCCGACCGGACAATAGGGCTCGTCGCCCGACAGGTCCAACAGCCCGGCCTCTTTCATGAGGATCGCCGCCTCCAGCATGTCCGACACCGACCGACACATGGAGATCACGTAGTTGGGAACCGCTGCGGGGCCATAGGTTTGGACGGCGTAGGTGGCCGCCCCGATGATGTCGAGTTCCTTTCGCGCAAGTTCGGACAGTTCCGCCCCGGCGCGCACGAGCGGCCGGCGGGTGCCGAGCTCGCTCACCAGCAAGTCGACCCGTTCGTCTTCGGGTAGCGAGGCGTAGTCGGGGTGCACACCCGACCAGGCCAGCAGCTCGGCAACGACCTCCTCGTGCACGTCGGAGTTCTGCCGCAAGTCCAGGGCGGAGAGGTGAAAACCGAAGACGTGCACGCTTTCTCGCAGCAACGCCAGCCGATCGTCGGCCAATACCGAGCTGCCGTGGGTGCGCAGCGAAGCGTCGATGGTGTCCAAGTCCGCGTGCAACTCGCCGGGAGTGATATACGCGGGCAGGCCGAGGTCGAGCAGGTGCCGTGGTTGCTCGTCGAGGATCTCGGCGGCTGTCGCGCTCAGCCGGGACCGGATGACCCGCAAAGCGCGTCGGTAGGGCTCGTCGTCGCGTGCCTGGTCCTGGCACCCTTCGGCGAGTTGGGCAAGCTCAGGGGTGACCGTGAGCAGCCGGGACGACATCGACAGCTCCTGCTCCAACTGATCGAGTTCGGCCAGATAGTGGGCCAGTGCGGTGTAGGCCGCACTGCCGGTGCCCAGCCGTACCACGTCGGCGGTGACGTTGGGGTTTCCGTCCCGGTCACCGCCGATCCAGGACCCCGGCTGTAGCATCGGCCCGGACAGCAGGTCGGCGTCGGGCCAGCGGGCGCGCAGCGCCTCCCGGACTTCGGCGTTGACCTTCGGCAGCACCTCGAAGAACGAGGCGGGGTAGTAGCGCAGGCCCGCGGCGATCTCGTCGCTGATCTGCAGACGAGAGAGCCGGATAATCGCGGTTTGCCACAGGGTCAGGATTTGTCGACGCAATTCGAGCTCGATGCTGCGGCCGTCGTCGGTCTGGGTGTGCCCCTCGGCATGCAGCCGCATCAGCTCGGTGATCCGGTGCTGGGTCAAAAAGACGGTGCGCCGCCTGGTCTCGGTGGGGTGTGCGGTGATCACCGGAGCAACCAGCGCACCCTTCAGGGCTTCGGCGACGGTCGCCGAATCCAGGTCGGCCCGGTCGAGCTTGGCGTAGGTCGCGGCGAGGCTGCTGTCCTGCGGTGGCTCGCCGGCAGCGACGTGAATGTTGCGGCGACGCTCGCGATGGATGTCCTCGGCCACGTTGGCCAGCAGCGCGAAGTGAGTGAATGCCCGGATGACCGGTATCGCCTGGTGGATGTCGATGCCGTCGAACATCCGGGACACCTCGGCGCGGTCGATCTCCGAGCGCCGGACCCGAAACGACTCCACCCGCGCCCGTTCGACGAGATCGAAAACCTCTTCCCCGTTCTGCTCGCGAACGGTGTCGCCCAGAATGGCGCCAAGCATCCGGATGTCGGCGCGCATCGGTTCGGTCGCCTCGCGCCCCAGCTTGGTGCGATGGACGTCGCCGATCGGATCCAGGGCGGTATCGGTTACCTCAACCATGCGTCCCAGTATCGGTGACTGACGCGGTCGGCGCTTGTCATCGGCAGTTCGGTAGGCTGCCCGTTATGGAATTGGCCCTGCAGATCACCCTGGTGGTCACCAGCGTGCTGGTGGTGTTGCTGGTGCTGTTGCACCGCGCCAAGGGTGGCGGTCTGTCGACGCTGTTCGGCGGCGGTGTGCAGTCGAGCCTGTCCGGGTCGACGGTGGTGGAGAAGAACCTCGACCGATTGACGCTGTTCATCGTCGGGATCTGGCTGGTCTCGGTCGTCGGCATGGCGTTGCTGATCAAATACCGCTGACTAGCCTTTAACCGGCCACTCTGTGAAACGCCGGTGTGGGCCACGGCCGGTTGACCGGCGTCACCTTCACCACCGGCTTCACTGCCAGTGGGGACTTCGGTGTCGCTCTGCAGATTGGAAACCGGTTAAATGACGGCTGACCAGATGTGGAGCACAGCGTCACAGCGCGCTTTGTCCGGGGCTGCCAATGCCGCTCCCGGTCGGGGTGATGATCGGAGATCCGCCGCCACCGCCACCACCACCGCCGGCGGCGCCGCCGTTGCCACCCACAGCAGAGCTGCTGCCGGTGCTGGTCCCGCCTGTCCCGCCCGCGTCACCGTTGTTGCCGTTACCGCCGTTGCCGACATCGCTACCACCGCCACCGCCGCCTCCGCCGACGCCGGTGGACAAGGGGCCACCTGCCCCGCCGCTCCCGCCGACTCCTCCGCTTCCGGTGCCGCCGGTGCCGCCACCGCCGGCGTTGGGAGTTGCCGAGCTGCCGGACCCTCCGCCGCCGCCACCACCACCGCCAAACGCTTGAGCGCCGACCGTTGATACAGCGACGCCTCCGCCGCCACCACCGCCGCCACCACCGCCTTTGCCGCCAGCGCCTAGTTGAGCGGCGTCGCCGCCGCCACCGCCACCACCGCTGCCGCCGTTACCGGTAGCGAACGAACTCCCGGCTGATCCGCCCTGCCCGCCGGCGCCGCCTTGACCACCCTGGCCGCCGACGCCAGCGACCCCGGCGCCGGCGCCAGCACTGCCCCCCGTTCCGCCGGCACCACCGCCGCCGCCACCGCCGCCGATGACCGCGCCGAGAATTGGTGCTTGGTTGGATCCGCCGTTACCCCCGGTACCGCCGGCGCCGCCTTGGCCGCCGCCACCGTTGATCCCGCCAGAGGGGGCACCGCCGCCGCTGCCTCCGACTCCACCTCGACCACCGTTGCCACCGGGGCCGCCCGCGCTCAGATTCCCGCCACTGCCGATGGCGCCGACGCCTCCCGCGCCGCCGGCCCCCCCGTCGCCACCGCTGCCGCCGCTCGCGCCCGCGCCGCTCGCGAAGCCGCCGGCGCCGCCGGCTCCTCCGGCGCCTCCCGAACCGCCGGGCGTTCCGGGCGCCGCCGCGGCCGCGTTATAACCCGCACCACCTTGTCCACCTGCGCCCCCGCTACCGCCATCGTCGGCCCCACCTGCGCTACCCGGGTTGCCGCCGATACCCGCCGCCCCTGCGGTCCCCGCGTTGCCGCCGGACCCACCTGCCCCGCCGTTGCCGCCGGTGGGGGAGGCGCTGGTACCGGCTGCGCCGTTTGCCCCATCACCGCCGTCACCGCCACTCCCGGCCTTCCCGCCACTGCCGGCGGTGCCGCCGGTACCGGAGTTTCCACCCGCCCCACCGTTGCCGCCCTGGCCGCCGGCGCCCCCGGAGGTGCCGGGAATTGCCGATGGATCAGAGGACGGGTCATAGCCTGCACCGCCTCGTCCGCCGGCGCCTCCGCTGCCGCCGTTGCCGGTGGCGCCTGCCGTACCGTCGGACCCGAAGGTCCCGCCGAATCCGCCGGCCCCACCGGCGCCGGCGTTACCGCCCAACCCACCATGACCGCCCAATCCGCCGCCCGGAAGAACGCTCGACCCAGCACCGCCATCGGCACCCAGGCCGCCAGCACCACCGGCCCCACCCACTCCGCCCACTCCCCCACCGCCGAAGAACCCGATGCTGCCACCGCCGACACCCCCGGCTCCGCCAGCCCCGCCGGCGGTGCCGCTCCCACCGCTGAGGCCCGCCCCGCCCGCCGCGCTGCCGGTGCCCCCGAGACCGCCCGCCCCTCCGGCCCCTCCCGCACCACCGCTGTAGAACGCCAGCGCCCGGTTGAGACCCCCGGCCCCCCCGGCCCCGCCCGTCCCACCGGCTAACGCCGCGGTGCCGGTTCCGCCAGCACCGCCCACGCCGCCGGTCCCGCCAGAACCCCCTAGGAATCCGCCGGCGCCGCCTCGCCCGCCGGTCCCGCCAACCAGACCAGCGGCGCCTGCTCCGCCGGCCCCGCCAGTGCCCCCATTGCCGAATAGCCCGGCGTCGCCACCAGCGCCACCGGCCTGCCCCGGCGCCCCCGACCCGCCGTTACCCCCGTTGCCCACCAAGATGCCACCGGCCCCACCGGCCTGCCCGGTACCCGGCGCGCCATCGGCACCATTGCCGATCAGCGGACGCCCGAACAACAGCGTCGTGGGTGTGTTGATCGCATCCAGCACTGCCTGCAACGGCGTCGCAGCAGCCGACTCGGCACCGGCATACATCGCCGCGGTCGAACTCAACGTTTCTACGAATCGCTCATGAAACAGCGTTGCTTGTTCACTGAGCGCTTGATACTCCCGACCGTAGGCGCCGAACAACGCCGCGAGCGCGGCCGACACCTCATCCGCAGCCGCGGCGCTTACCAACGTCGTCGCCGCTGATGCCGCCGCGTTGGCCCCCCGCACCACGGAATGGATCTCCGCCAAGTCGGAAGCGCTGACTATCAACGCTTGGGGTGAAGCGATTACGAAAGACGACATGTGTAGGTCCCATCACTTTGAATTCGGATTAGGTTCTTCTTTGCGACGACAGAAGGCCGTGTTGCCCCGGCTCGGCCGAGAGGTAACCCGGGCTCATCCATTGGAGCCGCTACTTCCGCGCCCTCCGCGAGAGCGGCTGGGCGTGCCCTATGCGCCGCCGACACTGCCGATAACCCCGCCACAGACTGCACACGAAACGCCGCCGCTTGCGCAACCGGCTGCTGATATCGCCGCCTATTGGACACGGACAGCGCCGAAATCGCCGCTGGTACCTCAGCACCGGCCGCCGCCACTATTACCGACGTCGACTGCCCCGCCGCATAGGCCGCGCCTATCACAGGCCTGATCCGCGCCAAATCCCGCGCCGCCGCCGCTACGACATCCGGCGCCACACAAACAAACGACACGAGCCGCCTCCGCTATCAAGAGGCCAGAATGGAGACCAACTGTACAACTCGGACGCAATACGCAACAGACTTTCGCTCCAAATCTAATTCGAAGAACACTTTAATTGATTGCTTCGGGCAGGGGATTCAGTCAGTACTGTCCTGTTGGCCGCGCCGAGATCGCAGCCTGATTCGCATTCTAGAACGACTGTCTGAAACGGGCTCTTCGATTTTGACCGGGCAATCAGCTGCAAGTCCGGGTTGCGGCCCGCTGTTTTGCGGGTGCAGTGGAAGCGTATCCGGCGAGCCGAGTTGGCGGGGTTGCGGAACCCGCATGCGGCGCGTTTAACCTGCTTGACCAGTCGGTTGTAGCCCTCGGTTCTGGCGTTGGTGATGCCGGTGGTGATGGAAGGCGTTGATCTCGGGCCACCAGGTGTCCACGGTGCCGGCCAGGGCCAGCAGCTCGGGAATCTGTGAGTCGATGCACCACGCCAGGAACCGGTGCAGCCGATGCCGGGTCAGGTGCGGGTCGCCACCGGAGCGTACGGTCGACAGCAGGGTGCGCAGTTCCTCCTTGGCGATCCACACCGACATAATCTGCCCGCTGGGGTCCTCATCGGTGATGGCGTTCCACATTTTGGCGAAGTTCTTGCCCGACAGGCGTTCTCGTGCCTGCAGCAGCCGGCGGCGGTTGGCCCATTCCGGGTCGATTTTGCGGCCGCGACGATCGCGCAGATCCCGGGGGACCCGACGGCGCACCTTGGTCAGTGCATCGTTGGCAAGCTTCACCAGATGGAATTGGTCGACCACAATCGCAGCGTTCGGCAACAAGCCTGGCGTGCGAATCGCCTTGGCTTAGACCGCCGCCGGGTCGATCGCCACAAACTCGATCTGCTCACGGAACTGCTCACTGCGCTCAGAGAGCCAGTCGATCACCGCGGAGCTGGTGCGGCCCTCGCGTTGGCCCAGCAGGCCCTGATCGCCGGACAGGTCGACGAACCCGGTGTCCCACGGATCGATGCGTACCCACCTGCCGGTGATGTCGCAGCGTCCCCAGCGGGGCTTGCCGCGCCGTGTCTCGTCGATACCGAGCACCCGCACTGGTTCGGGTTCGGCCAGCTGGGCTTCGGCGTGGTCGACAAACGCGCGGTGCGCGGTCGGCCACGACACCCGATGGGCGCCGGCAACCTCGGCCACCGACCGGCCGGCATCACCAATCGCCTCCCCGATCGCGGTGCGCAACCGCGCCGTAGCGCGGGCCCGCGCCGGTAGCTGTTCGATGGCCTCGGTAAAGGAGGACTTCTCGCAGTAGTCCTCCCGGCAGCGCCAGCGGGTCTTGTGCCACCGCACCACAATGTCGTCCTGACCATAGGGAACGTCTTTCGGCGAGGTCGTCGGATACTCCTTGACCGAGCTGGACACCACCCCGCATTCCGGGCACGCAGCCGCGGCTTCGTCGGCGGTGACCACGTGCACCACCCGGGTCCCATCATCGAGGCGCTCGACACGCTCCACCCGTACACCTGGCAGCCCAAACAACAATGTCGTACCGTCTGACACGGCCCTCGGTTTCCTTCCTCCGCCTGATTGCTTCGCAACTTTCAGACTTCGGAAGGCCGGGGGCCTCCACATGCAACGACACGCCCATGAGAGCGAAATCACAACTGCCCGTTTAAAATTGAAGAGCCCTGAAACGTGTCCCGAAGTCGTGCTCGCCCACCAGGCCCTCGAGGATAACCGCCTTCCCCGGGCAGGCATGGGTGCAAGGTTGTCGATGAAACCCCGTGGCACCAATTGTCTGACAAAGTATGCGCGAGGAACGGGTGCCGCTTTATGGTTTCGGAGTCGACATTCGTCGCGCAGTCAGCACACGCACGTCCGCTGCGAGCGCGCAATATTACGAAAGGCTGTACCGCAGGTGAATTATTTGGTTTTCGGCCCAGAGATCAACTCGGCCCTCATCTTCACCGGCGCGGGCCCGGTGCCTATGCTGGAAGCATCGGCGGCATGGGCTGGACTGGCTGACGAACTCGCGACAGCGGCCCGTTCTTTTGCTTCTGTTACCGCTGACATCTCAGGCCAGGCGTGGCAGGGGCCGGCGTCCGTGGCTATGTCGGCAACGGCAGCACCCTACGCTTCGTGGTTGAATGCGGCTGCGGTGAAGGCTGCCGAAGCGTCGGCGCAAACACGTGCCGTAATCAGTGCCTTTGAGTCCGCACAGGCGGGCATGATTCACCCGGCAGCGGTTTCGGCTAACCGCGGCGCACTCGTTCGACTGGTGTTAACAAATCTGTTTGGGCAGAATGCGCCGGCGATCGCGGCTGCTGAGTTCGCCTATGAAGAGATGTGGGCACAAGACGTAGCAGCGATGGCGGGATACCATTCGGCAGCTTCTGCTGCGGCCACACAATTATCACCACTGGAGTTCCTGCTGAAAAATGTCAATGTGGGCACCGGAAACAAGGGCACGGGAAACTTGGGTAACGGGAATACTGGTGACACCAATATCGGTAGCGGAAATACCGGCAGCAGAAACTTTGGCAGCGGCAACCTCGGGGACAGCAATGTCGGTGGAGGGAACAAAGGCAGTGGCAACCTGGGCGGGGGAAATAATGGCGCCGGAAACGTGGGTGGTGGGAACAGCGGCACCCAAAACGTCGGCGCCGGAAATTTCGGCAGTAACAACATCGGTTTTGGGAATTCTGGTTCAGCACTCACCGACGGCGGCAGAGGCAACCTTGGTAGTGGAAACTTCGGTGACGGAAACGTCGGCAACGGGAACACCGGGAACTTCAATCACGGTTCGGGAAATAGCGGCGACCGCAACGTTGGCTTCGGTAACACCGGTAGCAACAACTGGGGGGCCGGCAACAAGGGCAGTCATAATATTGGATTCGGAAATTCTGGCACCGGCAACATCGGCTTTGGTCTCACCGGCAACAACCAAGTCGGGTTCGGCGCGCTGAATACCGGCAGCAACAACATCGGCTTATTTAACTCCGGGAATAGTAATGTTGGTTTTTTCAACTCCGGCGATGGCAGCTGGGGCATAGCCAATTCTGGAAATTTCGCGACCGGCGCCTTCAACTCCGGAGTTCTGAATACGGGTATCGGCAACTCGGGTGCGCTCAACACCGGGATGTGGAACTCCGGGGACGGTGTCGCGCTGTTTAATGGGACAAACACTGGATTCGGCAATTCGGGCAGCAACAATCTAGGTTTCGGGAACGCCGGCCTCGCCAACGCAGGCAACTTCAACTCAGGGTCGTTTGACACGGGCTCCTTCAACGCTGGAGATCGAGTGACGGGCAGCTTCAACGCCGGTAACACCAACACCGGCTTCTTCAACGCGGGCAACGTGAACACTGGTTTCGGCAATTCGGGAGACACGAATACCGGCGGATTCAACTCCGGCAACTTGAACACCGGATTCGGCAGCATGGTCAACCAGACCGCCGCCAGCTCGGGCTTCGGCAATACGGGCACGGGGAACTCAGGCTTCTTCAACGCAGGCATTCAGAACTCCGGCAGCAGCAACCACGGAGACTTCAGCACGGGCTACGGGAACAAAGGCAGCTTCGATAGTGGGTTCTTGAACTCGGGCGCCAACGCACACGTCGGAGTGATGAATTCCGGCGGCAGCGGCGGCACGGGCGGCTTCAAAGTGGGATTCCTCAACTCGGGGACGGGTGCACTGGTGTCAGGCTTCTTCAACTCGAGCGACGTGGGGTTGATCTCGGGATTCGGAAACTCCGGCGCCGGCTTCACGTCGGGCCTCAACAACAGCGGCGGCAACAGCTCAGGCGCCTTCAACAGGGGCACGCAGCAGTCGGGCTTCTTCGGCCAGTAGGCCCGGCCCTGGCACCTGCACCAACCCGGCCACGGACGAATGGGCCCGGGTTCTGTCGACACCGGTCGGCACGAGCGCGTTACTGCAACAGGATCGTGAACCCACCAGCTCGTTAACTCGACGTTCTGGGAGAACGTCTAAGGCTTGTTGCTTGAGGTGCATGCGACTGCCGGCCACCCTTCCGACTGCCAGGTATGCCTTCTAAGGCAGTGGGCCCCCGGCCGCAATCGCCGCCAGCGTGGCGAACTGCTCCCCGTCCAGCGACGCACCACCGACCAGACCGCCGTCGATGTCGTGCTGAGCGACCAGATCGCCGACGTTCTTGGCGTTCACTGATCCGCCATAGAGAACCCGGACGCTCTGGGCGATCTGCGGGGAGGCCAGCGCGGCCAGCTCATTGCGGATCGCCGCGCAGACCTCCTGAGCGTCGGCCGAGCTGGCCACCCGACCGGTGCCGATCGCCCAAACCGGTTCGTAGGCGATGACGACCTTCTCGATCTGCTCGGCCGAGAGCCCCGCGAGCGACCCGCGCAGCTGTTCGACGTTGTGCCGCACGTGGTTTCCGGCCTCGCGCACCTCGAGGTGCTCGCCGATGCACACGATCGGGGTGAGCTCGTGTTTGAGCGCGGCCGCGGCTTTAGCGGCTACCAGCGCGTCGTCCTCGTTGTGGTAGGTGCGGCGCTCGGAGTGCCCGACAACGACGAAGCTGCACCCCAGCTTCGCCAGGAACGCCCCGCTGATATCGCCGGTGTAGGCACCGGAGTCGTGCTGCGACAAGTCCTGCGCCCCGTAGGTCAGGCGCAGTTTGTCGCCGTCGACCAGGGTTTGCACGCTGCGCAGGTCGGTGAACGGCGGGATGACCGTGACGTCGACCTTGTCGAAGTATTTGTCCGGCAGCGAGAATGCGATTTTCTGCACCAGGGCGATCGCCTCGAAGTGATTGAGGTTCATCTTCCAGTTGCCGGCGATCAACGGCTTGCGGGTCACAAGTCACCTCCGGTCGGCTGGGGCTCGCCGAGCACCTCGATGCCCGGAAGTACTTTGCCCTCAAGGTATTCCAGCGACGCTCCGCCGCCGGTGGAGATGTGGGAGAACGCGTCTTCCGGAATCTTCAGGGCCCGCACCGCGGCAGCGGAATCGCCGCCGCCGACGACGCTGAACGCGCCCTTGCCGGTCGCCTTGACGATCGCTTCGGCAACGCCCCGGGTGCCCTCGGCGTACATCGCGAATTCGAACACCCCCATCGGCCCGTTCCAGAACACCGTCTTGGCGTTGGACAACAACGTGCCGAACCGCTTGACCGACCCCGGGCCGATGTCCAGGCCCATCAGGTCGTCGGGGATCTCGTTGGCGGCCACGGTTTCTGGCGGCGAGTCGGCCTCGAACTTTTCGGTCACCACGATGTCCACCGGCAGCCGCAACACGTCGTGATAGGTGTCCAGCAGGTTGCGGCAGGTCTCGACCATTTCTTCTTCGAGCAGCGACTTGCCCACCGAGTAGCCCTGTGCGGCAAGGAAGGTGAAGCACATGCCGCCACCGATCACGATGCTGTCGGCCTTGGTGGCCAGCGACTCGATCACACCGAGTTTGTCCGAGACCTTCGATCCGCCCAGCACCACCGCGTAGGGCCGCTCGGTGGAGCTGGTCAACTGCTGCAGCACCTTGATCTCGTCGGCGACCAGCGTGCCCGCATAGTGCGGCAACAGGGTGGCGACGTCGTACACCGAGGCTTGTTTGCGGTGCACCACGCCGAACCCGTCGGAGACGAACGCTCCTCCGGGCCAGACCAATTCGGCGAGCTGCTTGGCCAGGGCGTGCCGCTCGTCGTCGTCCTTGCTGGTCTCACGCTTGTCGAAGCGGATGTTCTCCAGCAGCAGGATGTCGCCGTCGGTGAGTCCCTCGGCGCGGGCCAGCGCATCGGTGCCGACGACATCGCCGGCCAATTGCACGTGCCGGCCGAGTTGCTCACCCAGTGCCGCAGCCACCGGCGCCAACGAGTACTTCGGGTCGGGACCATCCTTCGGGCGGCCGAGGTGAGCGGTGACCACCACCTTGGCGCCGGCGTCGAGCAGTGCCTTCAGCGTCGGCACCGACGCGGTGATCCGCCCGGCGTCGGTGATGTTGCCGTCATCGTCGAGTGGCACGTTCAGGTCCGAACGCACCAGCACACCGCGGCCCGAAACCCCTTCGCCAAGAAGGTCTTTGAGTGTTGGAACGCCCACGATCAGAGCGACTTCCCGACGAGTTTGACGAGGTCGATCAGGCGGTTGGAGTAGCCCCATTCGTTGTCGTACCAGGAGACGACTTTGGCTTGGCTGTCGATGACTTTGGTCAGCCCGGAGTCGAAGATCGAGCTGTGCGGGTCGGTCACGATGTCGCTGGACACGATCGGCTCGTCGTAGTACTTCAAGATGCCCTTCAACTTGCCTTCGGCGGCGGCTTTGAAAGCGGCGTTGATTTCTTGGGCACTGCCCGACTTGGACAGCTCGACGGTCAGGTCGGTGGCCGAGCCTGTCGGGATGGGTACCCGCAGCGCGTAGCCGTCAAGTTTGCCTTTGAGCTGGGGCATCACCAGTCCGATGGCCTTGGCTGCGCCGGTGGAGGTAGGCACGATGTTCAGTGCCGCGGCCCGGGCCCGGCGCAGGTCCTTATGCGGGCCGTCCTGGAGGTTCTGGTCCTGAGTGTAGGCGTGGATAGTGGTCATCAAACCGCGCACGATGCCGAACTCGTCATCGAGCACCTTGGCCAGCGGCGCCAGGCAGTTCGTCGTGCACGAGGCGTTGGAAATGATGTTCTGGCTGCCGTCGTACTTGTCGTCGTTGACTCCCAACACGATGGTGATGTCCTCATCAGTGGCCGGGGCGGAGATGATCACCTTCTTGGCCCCGGCATCCAGGTGGCCCTTGGCCTTGGCGGCGTTGGTGAACAGGCCGGTGGATTCGACCACCACATCCACCCCCAGATCACCCCAGGGCAGCGCGGCGGGACCCTCCCGCACGGCCAGCGCCCTGATCTTGGCCGGGCCCACCACGATGGTGTCCTCACCCTCCAAGCTCACGTCATAGGGCAGCCGCCCCAGAATCGAGTCGAATTTCAACAGATGAGCAAGGGTGTGGTTATCCGTGATGTCATTGACCGCGACGACGTCGATGTCGGCGCCGCCCTGCTCCTGCTGAGCCAACAGCGCCCGGTAGAAGTTGCGTCCGATTCGACCAAAGCCGTTGATGCCAACTCGGACCGTCACGTGTCTCTCCTCTTTTCCTTGTGTTCGCTGATAAGCGCTCGTCATCAGCCTAGATCAGTGCAGAAACCACGGCGCGGGCTGACCGGTGACGACCTCTTCATTCACCGATCGCAAAGTCTTGGGAACGACTAAGCCTTCCTGAACGTCACCATTTGGATACGGCACGGTGCGGCGCGGTTCGCGTCTTGGATCGGCGTCTAACAATCGAGCCGGTCGCCAAGAGACGACCAGACGATTGTGATTGTGCTGGAGCGCGAACAAAAGGAGTTGACGTTGATGACGATCTTCGATCGATTCAACCTCAAGGTAATTGCTGCCGCCGCGGCGGTGTGCGGGGCCGCATTGTCGCTGAGTCCGACTGCAGCGGCCGTGCCCCTGAAGACGGGCGGCAACGCGTGCATCCAGGGAATGTCAGGAACAGCTGGCGCAGCCACAGGTGCGGCCGGAGCCGCCGGAGCGCCGGCGTGCTGCGCGTACGGCGGCGCAGCCGCAGGTGCCGGTGGTGCGCCGGCCGGAGGCGGCCCGGCGGGTGGAGCGCCGGCCGCCGGTGGCGGACCTGCGCCCGCCAGTGGAGTCGCGCCCGCCGAAGCGTGCGGCGGTCCGGCCAGCGCTCCGATCACGGGCATGTCGGGCGTTGGTGCCCCCGTTGTAGTGCCCGGACCGGTCGGTGCCGCGGCGGTTGCCCCGGTGGTGGTTCCCGGGCCGATCGCTGCTCCGGTTCCGGTAGGCGCCCCGGTCCCGATCGGCGCCCCAGTCCCGATCGGGGCCCCAGTCCCGATCGGGGCCCCGGTCCCGATCGGCGCCCCAGTCCCGATCGGGGCCCCAGTCCCGATCGGCGCACCGGTGCCCATCGGCGCACCCGTCCCGATCGGCGCACCCGTCCCGATCGGCGCACCGGTGCCCATCGGCGCCCCGGTGCCCATCGGAGCGCCCGTGCCTATTGGCGCGCCTGTGCCTGTCGGCGCACCCGTACCTATCGCCGGACCCGTCCCCGTCGGCGCGCCCGTGCCCGCCGGAGCGCCGGTAGGCGCGCCGATCACCACGATGTCCGGGACCGGGAAAGGCGAGCCGACCGGACCGGCGCCCGCCGGGGGACCCGCGCCCGGTCAGCCCCTTCAGCCCGGGCCGGCTGGGGGCGCGGGCTGACGGCGGTCAGGTTGCGCGCAACCAGCGCAATGCCGACTCGGCGGCGTGATATCCGCACAACCCATGGATCCCGGCCCCCGGCGGCGCGGACTGCGAACACAGGTAAACACCCGGCACGCCGATGCGATAAGGATCCACGGCGATGCGCGGCCGGAACAGGATCTGCAGTCTGTCATTGGCACCACCGATGATGTCGCCGCCGATCTGGCTGGGGTTGCGGGCCTCCAGCTCAGCGGTCCCGGTGCTCACCGTGGCAACGATGCGATCACGAAATCCCGGAGCGAACCGCTCGATCTGGTCGATGACCGCCGCGGTCGCATCGCCGGTGTAACCGAACGGCACGTGTGCGTAGGCGTAGATCGGGTTGACGTTGCCCGCCGACCGTGACGGGTCGGCCAGGTACTGTTGCCCGAGCAGTACGAACGGCCGTTGCACCATCTTTCCTTGTGCACGTTGCCGTTCCGTGTCGGCGACCTCATCGAAGCTGCCGCCGAGATGCACCGTACCGGCCCGGCCGCAGTCCGGATTCGTCCACGGAATATCGCCTTCGACAGCGAAGTCCACTTTGAACGCCGAGGATCCCTGACGATAACGGCGGTAGGACCGTCTGATGCGGGTGGGCATCGCATCCCCGTAGATCTGGAGCACCTGGGCGGGGTTCAGGTCGAGCATGACGATGTCGGCGTTCGGGATGTCGCGGCGGCGGGTGACCTTGACCCCGGTGGCGACCCGTCCCCCCGCGGCCTCCAGCGCCGCGTCCAGGGCCCGGGTGATCGCGCCGGACCCGCCTTCGGCGACGGGCCAGCCGTAACGATGCCCGCTGGCCAGGATCATCAACCCGAGCGAAGCGGTCAGCGGCCGGTCCAACCGGGTGTAGGCGTGCGCAGCCGCGCCACCGTAGAGGGCTCGGGCCTGCTCGGTGCGGAAATAGCCGGCCACCGCGGTGGCGGGCAGCAACGCGCGCGGACCGAACGATGCGAGCCGCAACGGATGCCGCGGTAGGTGGATGACCGGGCGCAGGAGATCCTCGGCGAGGTCGTCAAAGCCCTTGGCGAGTCCGCCTACGGCCGCCCGCCAGCGCCAGCGGTCGGCCCCCAATGCCTTGACGGTCTTCGCGACCGACTGATAGAGCACTCCGGCGGAACCGTCATCGAGTGGGTGAGCGCAGTCGGCCTCCGGCCACTTCCAGGTCAACCCGTAGCCGAGCAGGTCGATCTCCTGCCAGAACGGTGATCCCACCCCCAGCGGGTGAAACGCCGAGCAGTGGTCGTGGAGGACGCCGGGCAGCGTCAATTCGCCCGACCGCACTCCCCCGCCGATGGTGTCCCGGGCTTCCAGGACCTGCACGTCGATACCCTGCCGGGCGAGGTGGATCGCCGCGGCCAGACCGTTGGGCCCCGCGCCGACGACAACCGCGGTCGTCATGAAGTCCCGCGCAGTACCGGCTCCGTCGTGACGTGGACCGGAAATTCGTCGCCCGGCTCAGGCCACGGTTGGCGGGTCAGCGTGTCGCTGACGTCAACGTGACCGGATTCGAGGAGAGCGCTTGGCGTCCACCATTCGCCGATGTGGCTCAACCCGCCCAGGCCCGGCGTCAGAGAAATGATCGCCGCCGGCGCGGCGACGTACAGTCCGATCTTGATCAGGTAGAGCAGATATCCCGCGTACGCCCGGGGCAGCTTCGGCCAGGTGTCGTGATCGACGTCGGGAAGTTCCGGTGAGATGAATCCCATAGCGGCCTCATTCCAGGAAAGAACCCTTGAAATAACATCTGTGGCCTGTCCAATGTATCGGCAGACCGCGGCCGACATGCAGACCTGCCGCTCAAGGGCCGGAAACTCGTGCTGTCGCCGCGGAATCTACTGTGGCGAGGAAAGATTGACCCGTACTCCGGGTCGGGTGCGGGCGGGCGGCCGGGTAGGAGCCGGCGGGAACGCCATCCGCGCGACCCCTCACTACGCACGGATGGCTTGCCCGCCGACGCCCCCGGCGGCCGTGGGCGATCAGTGACCGCACACACTGGGCCGCTGTGGAACTCGCGGATCCTCTAGCCGCTCAATCAGCTGTTGCAGGAGTCTTCGATCCTGACGCTGCATCCCAAGGAACTGTGGCAGGCCACGTACCCGCTCGGGGCGGCCCTCGGCCTCGGCGACCGCGATCGCACGCTGGTAGATGTCAATCTGAAGCTTGGTCCGCTTGCAGATCTGGGTGATCAGGCGCAGCACACAATCAGACTGGCTGCGGGAAGCGCCGGGCGGGTCCATGTGCGCCTCCTTCGGTTCTGCGCTTGACGTGGGCAAACGCTAACGCGTCGAGGGCGCCCCACCGCTATGCGCCGAAACCGAAGTTGGCCGTTACTTTTGTGCGCGCAGCACAGCCGGTGCCATCCACCGGCAGACCTCCAACGCGGTTTGCACTTTGAACACCGAGTCGGGGTCGACAAAGTTCTGCCCGCACAGTTCCATGGCCTGTCCGACGCGATATTGAATAGTGTTGCGGTGCAATATCATTGCTTCTGCCGTGGCTACGAAGCTACGGTTGCGCACCAGGAACTCGCGCAGCGTCTCCCGCAGCCATTCGTTGCGGTCGCCGGCATTGGCAAGATCGCCCAACACATCAGTGACGAACCGACGCAACTCGTCCACGTCGCCGGCCATCAACGCCACCGGGGCGACATCGTCGTAGAAGACGACGGGGGCCCCGTGCCGGTCCGCACCGGCCAGTACCACCGTCTTCACCAACTCGGCCTGCTTCATCGATGCGCGAAACCCGCGCAACCCGTCACACGACCGGCCGCAGGCCACTCGGGCGGCGATCTCCGCCGCGTCGAAAGCGGCACGCACGCTGGACAACTCACGATCGCGAGCGACCGAAAACCACAGCCGGGCCTCGCGCTCGTCCGTCGGCACCAGCAGCGATCGGCCGCTGGTGTCCAGTTCGGCAGCCATCAGGCAGCGCACCTCGTCAAAGCGCGCCACCACCTCGTCGATAGGTGCTGCGGCATCCACCCACACCACGGCAGCCACGTGCCGACCGTCGAGCCCATAACGCAGTACCTTCTCGGCGCGTTGCACATCTACCGGAGTGCCGGCCAGCAACTCGCTGACCCAGTGCTGCTGCAAACCGCTGCGCCGGCTCAGCCAGCGATCGTGCTCCTCTTCGTAGGCGAGAATGAGTTGGTCAGCCACCAGATCGACGACACGCGACGAGCGGTTCACCAGGGCGGTGATCGTCGGCACCTGTTGCTGTGGCTCCAGCATCGACACGAACTGCATCGCCACTTCGAGGAAGCGGGCATGCCCCAAGCGATGCGCTCGGACCAACGGCGCCAACGGGATATCCCGCTGCGCGGACGCCCGCGCGTAGGCCAGCGCGGCGCCGGGCGCCTCGAGCAGTGCCGTCGGCGCTTCGCGCTCCAGGTAGTGCACCGCGGCGACGAAATTCTCGATCAGGCTGGCACGCCACATGTCCATCATCCGCGGATCGTGCTGCAGACCCTGAATCTCGCCCCTCATCATGTCGAACAGCTCAGCGGTGAACGTGTCCTGAATCGACTCCATCTGTCGGGCGATCAGCGAAACGCAACCCCCATCCGACACACCACCCGCCTCGGCCACCGTGCCGTCCCTTCTGCAGCAGCGTGAACCACGAACGCCCCATCGGGCCACTGCACACTGTGCACCTTCGCGGGTCGCCGCGGGACGGTTTCGGCCCTGATGCCCCCGCGTAGCCGCCGACGCGCTCGCTACGATCGAGGGACTCGACGGCAAGGGAGCCTCAGTGAACCACGTGAACGACGACCCGGATCGGGGCGACGATATCGGGAAGTTCGACCCGGGAATGACCCGGCGAATGATCAGCATCATGCGCCCGGTTCTAAAGACTTACTTCCGGTCGGAAGTGCACGGTCTCGACGGGTTCCCGCCCGGCGGAGCACTCGTGGTTGCCAACCATTCCGGCGGCCAGTTTCCGATGGATGTCCCGATTTTCAGCACCGACTTCTACGACAAGTTCGGCTACGACCGGCCGGTGCTGACGCTGAGCCACGACATCCTGTTCATGGGTCCGACCGCCGACCTCTTCCGCAAAACAGGCTATATCCGGGCAAATCGGGAGAACGCCGCCAAGGCGCTGCGGTCGGGAGGTGTGGTGGTCGTCTTCCCGGGTGGTGACTACGACGCGTACCGGCCGACGTCGGCGGAGAACGTCATCGACTTCAACGGCCGCAAGGGCTATGTCCGCACCGCGATCGAGGCGGGGGTTCCCATCGTGCCCATGGTCGGGATCGGGGGCCAGGAGACTCAGCTGTACCTGACTCGCGGTACCTGGCTGGCCAGAAATCTGGGAATCAAGAAGTTGCTCCGCAGCGACATCCTGCCGCTCTCCTTCGGATTCCCGTTCGGGTTCAGCGCGGCCATCCCGCCCAACCTGCCGCTGCCGGCCAAGATTGTGATGCAGATGCTGAAACCTATCGATATCGCAGCACGATTCGGTGACGACCCCGATATCGACGAAGTCGACGAATACGTGCGGTCGGTAATGCAGAAGGGGCTCAACGAGCTCGCCGCCAAGCGTCGCTTCCCGATTGTGGGCTGAGTCATGTCGACTCGTCTGGACGACATCCGCGCCCTGGTCGCGACCCTGCGGCGCGCAGGGATGATTGCGCCGATGCGCCCGGACCGGTATCTGCGGATCGCCGCCGCCATGCGCCGCGAAGGGATCGGCTTCACCTCAGGTTTCGCCGGTGCCGCGCAACGCTGTCCGAACCAGCCGGGCCTGGTCGATGAGCTCGGCACCCTGACCTGGCGGCAACTCGACGAACGCGGCCACGCGTTCGCCGCCGCGTTGCGGGACCTTCCGGGCGGGTCACCCAGAGTGGTAGGCATCATGTGCCGCAATCACCGCGGTTTCATCGATGCGCTGTTGGCCTCGAACCGGGTTGGCGCCGATGTCCTGCTGCTCAACACCTCCTTCGCCGGACCGGCGCTGGCCGAGGTTGTCAGCCGCGAGGGTGTCGACGCGATCGTGTACGACGAAGAGTTCACGGCCACGGTGGACCGGGCTTTGGCTGACGCACCGCATGCCGCCCGCATCGTGGCGTGGGCCGACCGACCGCACGAACTGACCGCCGAAAAACTCATTGCAGCCCACGCCGGGCAGCGACCTGTGCGCACCGGCGCTAGCGGCAAGCTGATCCTGCTCACCTCAGGAACCACCGGAACACCCAAGGGCGCCAAGCATTCCGGCGGTAGCGGCGGGATCATGACGCTCAAGGGAGTGCTGGACCGTACGCCGTGGCGGGCGGAGGAGCCGATCGTGATCGTTGCGCCGATGTTCCACGCGTGGGGTTTCTCTCAGCTGGTGCTGGCCTCCTCGCTGGCCTGCACGGTGGTGACTCGGCGCAAGTTCGATCCGGAGGCGACGCTGGCCCTCATCGACCGCTATCGGGCGACCGGCCTTGCAGTGGTGCCGGTGATGTTCGACCGCATCATGGAGTTGCCCGCCGAAGTCCGGAACCGCTACAGCTGCAAGTCGTTACGATTCGCCGCTGCTTCCGGTTTGCGAATGCGCCCCGACGTCGTCATCGCGTTCATGGACCAGTTCGGCGACGTGATCTACAACAACTACAACGCCACCGAGGCCGGCATGATCGCCACCGCCACTCCGGCGGACCTGCGGGCGGCGCCGGACACCGCGGGCAGGCCGGCGGAGGGCACCCGAATCCGGATCCTGGATGCAGACTTCAAGGAAGTCCCCACCGGCGAGGTCGGCACCATCTACGTGCACAACGGCAGTCAGTTCGACGGTTACACATCGGGCAAGACCAAAAACTTTCACGCCGGCTACATGTCCTCAGGCGACGTCGGCTACCTCGACGAGAACGGTCGGCTGTTCGTGGTGGGCCGTGACGACGAGATGATCGTCTCGGGTGGGGAGAATATCTACCCGATCGAGGTGGAGAAGGTCTTGGCAGCACATGAGGATGTGGCCGAAGCTGCCGTACTCGGCGTGGATGACCAGCAGTACGGCCAGCGCTTGTCGGCATTTGTGGTGCTCGAACCGGGTGCCTCGGCCACCGAGGAGGCACTCAAGCAGCACGTGCGGGACAACCTGGCCAATTACAAGGTTCCGCGCGAGATCACGATTTTGGATGAGCTCCCCCGTGGCAGCACCGGCAAGATCCTGCGTAACGACCTCAAGTCCATGGTGAGCCGCTCATGAGCCGGCTGCTCGAGCGACTGCGCCGTCCCCGGCCGCTGACCCGCGCGGCGGTGGAACTCATCAACGCCACCAACGGATTACACCCGATCACCCGCAATCCCTACGCCTCCCCCACGGTGTTCTGGTTCGGCTGGCCCACCTCGGAGGTACCCGGCCTGTACGCGGCAGCGTCCGCGCTGGATGCCGTGCGCCGCGGGCGCCGCGGTGACTTCGCCGGACCGAAAGGCAAACTGGCGCTGGCGCTGACGGCGGCATCCTGGGCGATCCTCGTTATCATCCGCTATCGCGGCATCACCACGCCCGGCCCGGTTCTGGAAGCCGGACTGACCGAGCAGCTCGGGCCCGACTACGCCGAGGAACTCAAAGCACTGCCAGAGGAGCCGACCCGCCGCGGGCGGCGCAATCTGCCGCTGCGTACCACGGTGGCCCGCCGCCGCTTTGTCGACAAACAAAACATCGTGTCCTACGGACCGCACGGCCGTGCCAACCTGGCCGACATCTGGCGACGCAAAGACCTACCCCTCGATGGCAAAGCCCCGGTGCTGCTTCAGATTCCGGGTGGCGCGTGGATGATCGGGTGGCGCCGTCCCCAGGCGTATCCGCTGATGAGCCACCTGGTGGCGCGAGGCTGGGTGTGCGTGTCGATGAACTACCGGGTTTCGCCCTGGCACACCTGGCCCGCGCACATCGTCGACGTCAAGCGCGCGCTGGCATGGATCAAGGAAAACATCTCGACGTACGGTGGCGACCCGAATTTCGTTGCGATCAGCGGCGGTTCGGCCGGTGGTCACCTCTCGGCGTTGGCGGCCCTGACTCCCAACGACCCCAAATTTCAGCCTGGCTTCGAAGACGCCGACACGTCAGTGATGGCGGCCGTACCGTTCTACGGCCGTTACGACTGGTACTCCACCGAGGAGCCGGGGCGGGCGCAGTTCGTGCAGGTCCTCGAAAGACTGGTCGTCAAGCACAAACTCGACACGCACCGGGAGATTTACGAAGAGGCCTCGCCGCTGCGCTACGTGCACGTGGACGCGCCGCCGTTCTTCGTGCTCCACGGCACTGACGACTCCCTCATCCCGGTGGCCGAGGCTCGGGAGTTCGTCGACGAGCTGCGGTCGGTGTCCAAGTCGCCGGTCGTGTATGCCGAACTGCCCAATGCCCAGCATGCGTTCGACATCTTTGGGTCGCCACGGGCCGACAAGGCCGCTGAAGCGGTCGCCCGTTTCCTGTCTTGGGTGTACGTGACGAATTACTCCAACCCCGGCTAGGGCCGGTACGCGACACCGCCGATCGGAGCCGATGCGCGACGTCAGTTATTCTTCAGCTTCTCGGCCAGCATCACGATGATGCCGCTGGGACCCCGCAGGTACGTGAGCTTGTAGGTGTCCTCGTAGGTCGCCACGCCGCGTAGCGGAAAGCATCCGTGCCTCGCTGCTATCCGCAGGGCTTGGTGAATGTCGTCGACGGAGAAGGCGACGCGATGCATACCGATCTCGTTGGGACGTGTGGGCTTCGACTCGATGGCCGGTGGGTGGATGTACTCGAAGAGTTCGAGACGACCGCGCCCGTCCGGCGTCTGGAGCATCGCGATGTTGGCATGATTGCCATCAAGGCCGACAGCGGTGTCAGTCCACTCACCTTGGACCGTGTCACGGCCGATGACCGTGAGACCGAGGTCGGTGAAGAAGGAGATCGTTGCTTCGAGGTCGCGAACGGCGATGCCGACGTTCTCAAGTCTGATGGCCATGCCTGCACGCTACGACAGACCACGTTTGACCGGTGGCGTCGGTCCTATAGGCCGGCGGCGCTTTCCAGTTCGGCGAGGGCCGGCTCGATGGAATCGGCCATCTCGTCGATGTCGTTGGCCACTTCCGGTGTCGTCACGAATCCGAAGTCGAGGTGCTGCTGGTAGGAGAAGCAGGTGATGTTGAGCGCGACGTCCATCACCGGCGGCCCCAGCGGGACCAGCGAATCCAGCTTGGCGCCGGCCATGTAGAGCGGGATGGGCGGGCCGGGCACGTTGGACACCACCAGGTTGATCGGGGCCAGGTTGCGGGACAGGCCGGTGGCGGTATAGGCGCGGGCGGCCAGCTGCAGCAGCCCGGGCGGCGTGGTCTCGGTGAGGCCCATAATCTGGTGCGCTGAAAGCGCTTTGGCCATTTCCTTGGCGTTCTGCGTGCTCTCGTGAATGGCCTTGAGCCGCTCGGCCGGGTCATCGATATCGGTGGCCAGCGACACCGTCATCGAGCTGATCTGGTTGCCCACGTCGGACTTGTTCTCCTCGGTGCGGGTGGAGACCGGAATCTGCGCGATCAGCGGCTTGTAGGGCAGCTCGTCACGTTTTTGCAGGTATTCGCGGGCCGCGCCGGCCACCAGTGCCAGCACGACATCGTTGAGTTTGACGCCAAAGGCGTCTTTGACGGCCTTGACCCGTTCCAGCTCGACGCGGCAGCCGCTGATGCGCCGATGCGGCGACACCGGTGCGTTGAAGCGGGTCTTGGGGGCGTCGAAATACCGGGGCGGCCGGGCACCCACGCCCAGCGCCGCGATCTGCTGACGCACGGTCTGCTCGAGCAACCGGGCGATGCGGAACGGCGTCATGACGGTGAGGTTGATCAGAGCGCCGAGTGCACGCCGCTCCAGGCCAGGGATGGTGAAACCGACGAATCCGACCGTTTCCTTCTGCGCCGCACGCGGTTCGGGCGTGACGTCCAACAGGATTTCACCCAGCCCTGCACCCGAGACGCCGTCGACGATGGCGTGGTGCATCTTGGTCAGCGTCGCGATGCGGCCGCCTTCGACGCCCTCGATGACCCACAATTCCCACAGCGGCCGGGAGCGGTCCAACTTGTAAGACATCAGTCGGCCGACGAGCTCCTCGAGCTCGCGCCGGCCGCCGGGTGCCGGCACCCCGATCCTGCGGATGTGAAAATCGATGTCGAGTTCTTCATCCTCGACGAACCACGGCCGGTCCAGCCCGAGTGGAGCGCCGGTCACCCGCCACCGCAGCTGCGGGATCTCCGGCAGACGCTCGATGAGAAGTTCACGCAGTCGCTGGAAGCTGTAGTCGGGTGCATTGCTGGGATCACAGATCGCCAGCGCACCGACGTGCATATGCCAGCCAGCGGTTTCGGCAGACCAGAAGGCCGCGTCAACACTCGAGAGCCGTTTCATCCCACGACGGTAGCCCGCGGCCGCCCGTCGAAGCCAATCTTTCTCTCGTCCCTGGGGCGAGCAGACGCAAACTCGCACCAAAACAACCGGTTTTGTGCGACTTTGCGTCTGCTCGCCCAACTAGGCGTCTTCGAGGAGGTCGGGAGTCACCGCGGATTCGGTATCGGGAATTCCGTCTACTTTCGCCTTGCGGTCGGCCATCGACAGCAAGCGTCGAATGCGGCCTGCCACAGCATCTTTCGTCATCGGCGGATCGGCGAGCCGGCCGAGTTCTTCCAGCGAGGCCTGGCGGTGTTCGACCCGCAACCTACCGGCCGTCGCCAGGTGGTCGGGCACCGTGTCACCGAGTATCTCCAGCGCGCGTTCCACCCGCGCGGCCGCGGCCACCGCGGCGCGTGCCGAGCGCCGCAGGTTGGCATCGTCGAAATTCGCCAGCCGGTTTGCCGTGGCGCGAACCTCGCGACGCAGCCGGCGTTCCTCCCAGACCAGGCGGGTGTCCTGGGCACCCATCCGGGTGAGCAACGCACCGATCGCCTCGCCGTCGCGCACCACCACCCGGTCCGCGCCGCGCACCTCGCGGGCTTTCGCGCTGACTCCGAGTCGACGTGCGGCACCGACCAGGGCCAGCGCCGCCTCCGGCCCGGGGCAGCTCACCTCCAAGGCCGATGAGCGGCCGGGTTCGGTCAACGACCCGTGCGCCAGAAACGCTCCCCGCCAGGCTGCTTCGGCGTCGCCGATGCTGCCGCCGACCACCTGGGCCGGTAGCCCGCGCACCGGGCGTCCGCGCATGTCGAGCAGTCCAGTCTGACGGGCCAGCGCTTCACCGTCGTTGGCCACCCGCAGCACGTAGCGGGTGTTCTTGCGAATTCCGCTCGCCGACAACACATGCACGACTGCGTTGTAGCCGTACAAGTCGAAGATGTCCTTGCGCAGCCGGCGCGCGATGCTGCCCAGATCCACCTCGGCCTCGACGACCACCCGGCCGGCGACGATGTGCAACCCGCCAGCGAACCGCAACAGGGACGTGACCTCGGCGCGCCGCGCGCTGACCGACTTGACTACCAGACGGCTCAGCTCGTCCTTTACTTCGGTCGTCATCGCCACGCGTCGTCACCCCTCGGTCCTACACCGTCGATCGGTACCTCTTCAGTGGCCTTCACCGCAGGCGCCGCCGGATCCCTGTCTCGCACCCGCACCCCGTCCAGGACCGCCGCCAACTTGCCGGGGTCATGTAAAGGTGTACCAGGTCGGGCCACGTCGGCGAAGTGGACCTCGGCCTGCAGCAGGGTGGCGGTGCGCCGCAGATGCTCTCGTTCACGTTCGCTGGGCACCCGATCGGCATCGATGATGACGTCGTCCACGGTGAACCCTGGCGCGTGCTGGGCGAGAACGTGCAGGTGACGCTCTACCGAGAAGCCCGCGGTCTCGCCCGGCTCGGCGACAAGGTTGAGCACCAGCGCCTTGCGGGCGGTGGTGGCCTGCAACGCCTTGAGCAGCCCTGGCACCAGGACGTGCGGAATCACGCTGGTGAACCACGACCCGGGTCCCAGCACCACTAATTCGGCAGCCATGATGGCATCGATGGCCTGCCGGGTGGCGGGTGGGTCGGTCGGCAGCAGGCGGACCCGGCGTACCTTGCCCGGTGTCGATGCGATCGCAACCTGACCCCGGATCACCCGGAACATGCGCGGGTCGGATTCGAGGCCGGACACGTCGGACTCGATCTGCAGCGCGATCGGGCACATGGGGAGTACCCGGCCCTTGACGCCGAGGATCCGCCCGATTTCGTCGAGGGCCGCGACCGGGTCTGCCAGTACCTCGGACAACCCAGCCAGGAGCAGGTTGCCGATCGGGTGCCCGGCGAGTGCGCCACTGCCGCCGAACCGGTGTTGCAGGATGGTCGCCCACAGCCGGCCGTGCGGACTGTCGGATGCCAGTGCGGCCAGCGCCATTCGGAGATCACCGGGCGGGACGACGTCCAGTTCGCTGCGCAACCGGCCGGAGGATCCGCCGTCGTCGGCCACCGTCACAATGGCGGTCACGTGGGGGGTGAGCCGGCGCGCTGCCGATAACGTTGCATACAGGCCATGCCCGCCGCCCAGCGCGACGATGTTGTCGGTCATTCGCGGCCCAGATCCCGGTGCAATGCCCTTACGGTGAGCTGCGGATCCGAGCGCAGCAGGCCCATCAGGGCTTCCGCGATCGCTACGCTGCGGTGCTTGCCGCCGGTGCATCCGATGGCGACCGTCATATAGCGCTTTCCCTCCCGCCGGTAGCCATCGACCACCAGCGACAGCAACCGATGGTAGGTCTGGAGGAACTCGGCCGCGCCGGGCTGGCTCAGGACGTAATCGCGCACCGGATCGTGTTGTCCGGTCAGCGGGCGCAACTCGTCCACCCAATGCGGGTTGGGCAGGAATCGGACGTCCATCACCATGTCGGCGTCCATCGGCAGACCGTACTTGAAGCCGAAGGACTCGACGGTGACGCTGGTGGTGGCACCGCCGTTGCCGCCGAAGGCACGCTCGATGCTCTCCCGCAAGCTCCGCACCGACAGCGTCGACGTGTCGATGATCAGGTCCGCGGTAGCACGCACCGGGGCCAGCATCCGACGCTCGGCGGCGATGCCCTCGGCCAGGGTCTGCTCCCCCTGCAGCGGGTGGCTGCGGCGGTTGTTCTCATAGCGGCGCACCAGCATGTCGTCGGATGCCTCCATGAACACCACGCGCGGGGTGATGTTGCGGGTGGCCAGCTCGTTGCGCACCTCGTCCAGATCGCCGGTGAAACCGCGCGAGCGTACGTCCATGACCACCGCGAGCTGGGTGATGCGCGATCCGGCGGCCAGCCCGAAATCGACCATGCGGGTGATTAATTGGGGCGGCAGATTGTCCGCCACGTACCAGCCCAGATCCTCGAGCACCTTGGCGGCCGTGCCCCGTCCGGCGCCCGACAATCCGGTCACCAGAACGACATCGATGCCGGCCGCGGTGTCGCTGTTGGTCATTCTCGAACTCCCGTCGCGTCGGGGCGCAGCGCCTCGAGGACGGCGGTGGCGGTGGCGACGCCGATGCCCGGGACGGCGGTGATCTGGTCGACGGTGGCCTCCTTGAGGCGGGCTATCGATCCGAAGTGGGTGACCAGCGCCTTGCGCCGGTGTTCGCCCAGTCCAGGCACGGAGTCCAGCGCCGACGCCGTCATTCGCTTGGATCGCTTGCTGCGATGGTAGGCGATGGCAAAGCGGTGCGCCTCGTCGCGCACCCGCTGCAACAGGTACAGCCCCTCGCTGTTGCGCGGCATGATGATCGGGTCGGGTTCGGCCGGTACCCAGATCTCTTCCAAACGCTTGGCCAGACCGATCACGGCAACGTCGGTGATGCCGAGTTCTTCCAGCACCGCGCTCGCAGCGTTGACCTGCGGCGCTCCGCCGTCGACGACGTACAGGTTGGGCGGGTAGGCGAACCGGCGCGACTTGCCCTCAGGGGAAAGCACATTCGGATCGCTCTGGTCGCTGAGGTGGCGCAGGAAACGGCGCCGGGTCACTTCGGCGATGGACGCCACGTCGTCGGAGCGGCCCTCCCCCGCGGCCTCGCGGATGCCGAAATGGCGGTAGTCCGACTTGCGCGGCAGGCCGTCCTCGAAGACGACCAGCGAGCCGACGACGTCGGTGCCCTGCACATGGCTGATGTCGACGCACTCGATGCGCAGTGGGGCGTCGGACAGCCCGAGTGCGTCCTGAATGTTCTGCAGCGCAGCCGATCTGGCGTTGAGGTCACCGGCCCGCTTCAGCTTGTGCTGTTGCAGCGCCTCTTTCGCATTGCGCTCCACCGTTTCGGCGAGCGCTCGCTTGTCGCCGCGGCGTGGCACCCGCAGCGTCACCCTGGCGCCCCGCAGGCCGGACAGCCAGCTCGCCAACTCGTCGTGGTTGGACGGCAGACAGGGCACCAGCACCTCACGCGGAACGGGGTTGGCGGATTCGTCTGCAGCTCCGCCTAGTTCGGCCTGCTCGCCGTAGAACTGCGTCAGGAATTGTTCGACCAGCTGCTCGGCACCGGAATCACCTGGGTCGCCGGACTTTTCGACGATCCAGCCCCGCTGGCCCCGGACCCGTCCGCCGCGGACGTGGAAGACCTGTACGGCCGCCTCGAGATCGTCATCGGCGAAGGCGACCACGTCGGCATCGGTGCCGTCCCCGAACACCACCGCCTGCTTCTCCATCGCCCGCCGCAGCGCGCCCAGGTCATCCCGCAACCGGGCCGCCCGTTCGAAGTCCAGCTCGGCCGAAGCCGCGTGCATACGTTGTTCCAACTCGCGCGCGAAGCGTTCGGTCTTGCCGGACAGGAAGTCGCAGAAGTCCAGCACGATCTGCCGGTGCTGCTCGGCACTGACCCGGCCCACGCACGGCGCCGAGCACTTGTCGATGTAGCCCAGCAGGCACGGGCGGTCGATCTGGCTGTGCCGTTTGAATACTCCGTTGGAGCAGGTGCGGGCGGGGAACACCCGGGTGAGCAGGTCCAGCGTCTCGCGGATGGCCCAGGCGTGAGAGTACGGTCCGAAATACCGCACCCCTTTGCGACGGGGTCCGCGGTAAACCATCAGCCGGGGAAACTCCTCGTTGAGAGTTACGGCCAGCACTGGGTAAGACTTGTCGTCGCGGTAGCGGACGTTGAAGCGCGGATCGAATTCCTTGATCCAGTTGTATTCCAGCTGAAGTGCCTCGACCTCGGTGTTGACCACCGTCCACTCGACCTTGGCAGCGGTGCTCACCATCTGCCGGGTCCGCGGGTGCAGCCCGGCCACATCCGCGAAGTACGACGTGAGCCGGCTGCGCAGGCTCTTGGCCTTGCCGACGTAGATGACCCGGCCATGGGCATCCCGGAACCGGTAAACGCCCGGCTCGACCGGGATGGACCCGGGCGCGGGACGGTAGGTGGCGGGATCTGGCACGTGTCCAGGCTAATGGTCGGCGGAAGACGACTTCGAAAGGCCGCAGATCTGTTGCGCCGGGCGGTTCGGCGGTCCGACAGTGGCGGTGCCGGCGGTGGCGGCGGGACGGGCGCGGCCGGTGGTGCCGGCGGCGCAGGCGGGTGGTTCGGCCACGCCGGTAGCAATGGATCCGGTATCCGGCGGCATGGGCGGTGCCGGCGGTCAAGGTGGCGATGGTGGTGACGGCGGGGCCGGCGGGCATCCCGGTAGCGGCGCATATGCTGCCGGCGGCGGGTATGGGGGTGACGGCGGCAGCGGCGGAAAAGGCGGGGCAGGGGGTGCTGGCGCCCAGAGAAGCACCGGTAATGGACCGGACGGTCCCAATGGAGCGCACGGAAAGAACGGGACGCAGGGCTGATCACCTCCGTCGATTCGCATTTGACATGATGGTGAACTGCGATCGCCAGCTCATTCATGCGTCAGTCCGAGCAACACCCGCTCGACTGACCGCAGACAAGGTGTCGAATTACCGAAAGCGCCTGCGCTGCATAATAATCAGATCCACTCAGGACTCTAGCTTCCAGCGGAATGCACCTTCCAGGTGAAAGTAGTGCGGCAACTTTTCGGCTGAATGTCTCGGCCGATGGTGGCAATCGCTAGGCCGTGCGGGTGTCCACCTCTGCCTTGCGTCTTGCAGCCCACTCCGCCATAGGGAAGTCGGGCGCGGCGTTGCACGCCGCGATCATCAGGACCACCTTCCGCAGGGCGGCCACGCCGTAACTGCAGGTCCAGTCCAAACGACCCATGCTCCAGGTCATCACGTTGTCGCGCGGCGCATCGAACTCGGTGACATGCATGGGCTCGAAATCCCCGCGCGGGCTTTCACCGACCGCATCGCCCCGGCAGTCGGAGACGTCGCTGAACGCCTTCCAGGCCACACCGTAGGGGCGCAGTTGGTAGTCGTACACGCTGACCGATTCGGCATACATGGCCTGATTGCCGAAAGTGTAGGCCGACTCGACATAGTCCGCGGCATCTGAGGGCCGCAGCGGCGATCCCCGGAAGAGCATTGCCGCAGCGCATTCCTTCGGCCGGACGCTGGTGAAGTAGTCGTCGCCCAACGGAGCCGCGCGCGCCGGCCCCCACGGGGGGTCATCCCCATCGCGTAGCAGTAGTTCGCGCGCTGAAGCCGAGTGAGCTGATTGGCCTCTCGCTCGCACTGCGTGCCCGTCGACCGACCAGGTGCAGCCCGCCGAGAGCATCGCAGTGAGACAGAACATGACCACCAACCAGGTTCGCCCACCGCCTGCCATCAGCGGGCGCGCAGATCCGGCCGATAGGCGGCGAGCTGGCGACGCACGTCGTCCATGGCCTTTACCGCGCGTTCCTTGTCTACGGCCTGAATCGCCATCACCGGAACGTACTCGTCGTCGGGCAGGTCAACCCGGGCCCAACGGCTGCCCAGCGGAAAGGACACACCCACCACGTCGGACCACGCTATTAATTTATCGCCCAATAGATTTCGTACCGAAAGCCCGGCGGCACCCACGCGCAGCCGCGGTCGGGTGAACAACAGCGCCAGACCCGCCAGGATCACGCCCAGCACCACCATCGCCACCTGATCGGCAGTCTGGAATACCACGCCGGTAGACCCCGTTTTCAGCACCAGCCCGACGGCGATATGGGCTGCCAAGATCAGAAATGCTGCGACGTAAGCGAATAACGGAGTCAGGTGCGGACGGCACACCAGGTCCCACTCGTCGCGCTCAGGTCCCGCGGTCACGATTGAGCACGGAGGTCGCGCAAGGTCAGCGCGGTGGTCAGGGCCGCCGCGGCCGCCTGCGCGCCCTTGTCCTCGGCAGACGACGGAAGGCCGGCGCGGTCCAGCGCCTGCGCCTCGGTGTTGGTGGTCAGCACCCCGTTGGCCACCGGGGTGGACGCGTCCAACGAGACTCGGGTCAGGCCCTGGGTCACCGCGTCACAGACATAGTCGAAATGCGGTGTCTCCCCGCGGATTACCACACCGAGTGCGACGACGGCGTCGTGGTTGCGGGCCAGTTCCTGCGCGATGACCGGGATCTCGATCGCGCCCAGCACGCGCACCACCGTCGGCTCGTCGATCCCGGAGGCGGTTGCCACCTTGCGGGCCCCGGCCAGCAGGGCGTCGCAGATCTTGTCGTGCCAGGTGCTGGCGACGATAGCCAGTCGCACCCCGGACGCGTCCACCACCGGGATGTCCGGTACACCGGCGCCACCGCTCATTTGCGCCGCTCCCTCTCAGCCCTGCGCACTGCATCGTCACCGGCGCCACCGCTCATTTGCGCCGCTCCTTCTCAGTGCTGCGCACTGCGTCGTCACCGGCGCCACCGCTCATTTGCGCCGCTCCTTCTCAGTGCTGCGCACTGCATCGTCACCGGCGCCACCGCTCACAAGGCGCCACCGAATTCGCCTGGCAGGTGTACGGATTCGTGGAAGTCGTCCAGACCGGCCAGGTCATGGCCCATTTTGTCGCGCTTGGTCATCAGGTAGCGAATGTTCTCCGCGTTTGCGCGCACCGGCAACGGCACCCGTTCGATGATGTGCAATCCATACCCGTCCAGGCCGACACGTTTAGCCGGATTGTTGGTCAGCAACCGCATCGAGCGCACACCGAGGTCAACGAGAATCTGCGCACCGATGCCGTAATCCCTTGCATCAGCTGGCAATCCGAGTTTGAGGTTGGCGTCCACGGTGTCTTCACCGGCGTCCTGAAGCTGATAGGCCTGCAATTTGTGCATCAACCCGATGCCCCGACCCTCGTGTCCGCGCATGTACAGCACCACCCCGCGTCCCTCGCGGGCCACCATCGCCATCGCGGCGTCCAGCTGAGGCCCGCAGTCGCAGCGACGCGACCCGAACACGTCACCGGTCAGACACTCCGAGTGCACCCGCACCAGCACATCGTCGCCTTCACCGCCGGGACCGGCGATGTCGCCGCGGACCAGCGCGACGTGTTCGACGTCCTCATAGATGCTGGAGTATCCGATCGCGCGGAACTCCCCGTGCCGGGTGGGGATCCGGGCCTCGGCGATGCGTTCGATGTGCTTCTCGTGCTTGCGGCGCCACTCGATCAAGTCCGCGATAGTGATCATCGCGAGCCCGTGTTCGTCGGCGAATACCCGCAACTCGTCGGTCTGGGCCATAGAGCCCTCGTCTTTTTGGCTGACGATCTCACAGATCGCCCCTGCCGGTTGCAACCCGGCCATTCGCGCTAGGTCGACCGCGGCCTCGGTATGCCCGGGCCGCCGCAAAACTCCGCCGTCCTTGGCGCGCAACGGAACAACGTGGCCGGGGCGGGTGAAATCCGCGGCGACGCTTTTCGGCTCCGCCAGCAGCCGCATCGTGGTTGCCCGGTCTGAGGCCGAGATACCGGTTCCGACTCCGATTCTGGCATCAACGGTGACGGTGTAGGCGGTGCCGTGCTTGTCCTGGTTCACCGCATACATCGGCAGCAGGCCCAACCGGTCGCAGATCTCGCCGTCCAGCGGGACACACAGATAACCGGAGGTGTAGCGCACCATGAAGGCGACCAGCTCGGGGGTCGCCTTCTCGGCGGCGAATATCAGGTCGCCTTCGTTCTCGCGGTCTTCGTCATCGATGACAACGACGGCCTTGCCCTCCGCAATGTCGGCGACCGCCCGTTCGACGGAATCCAACCTCGTCATCGGTTCCTCACTCGCTAGAAGTTGATCCCAGTATGAACTACCGCGGGGGTCTCGTTATGCCTGTATTTGCTGAGCGGAAGGATCGCATGGCAAACCCCCGCCCAGGGGGGTGCGTGGAAATTGTGGGCACACTGGCATCGTTGTCACAGACGATTCACAGGGACCGCCGGTTGGATCGGCGGCAGAGATGAGTTCCGCCGTAACGGCGCCGTGCCCCAATGCCCTAGCGCGCCTGGAGCAGCCGCTCCACGTACTTGGCGATCACGTCCACTTCAAGATTCACCTGGGTGCCGACCGGCGCGGAACCCAGCGTGGTGAGCTCCCGGGTGGTAGGGATCAGCGAGACCTCGAACCAGGCGCTGGGTCCGTCGCCTAAGCCGGAAACAGTCAGCGAAATCCCGTCCACGGTGATCGAGCCCTTCTCGACCACGTAGCGCGCCACCGCGGCGGGCATCTCTACCCGCACCACTTCCCAATGCTCCGATGGGGTGCGGGAAACGATCACCCCGGTGCCGTCGACGTGGCCCTGCACGATGTGCCCGCCCAGGCGGCTGTTGAGCGCCGCGGCGCGCTCCAGATTCACCCGGCTGCCGGGCCTGAGGTCACCCAGGTTGGATCGGTCCAGCGTCTCGGCCATCACATCGGCGCTGAACTGACCGTCCGCCAGGATGTCCACTACCGTCAGGCATACGCCGTTGACGGCGATCGAGTCCCCATGGCCGGCGTCGGAAGTGACCGTCGGACCCCGGATGATCAGCCGTGCGGCGTCGGCCAGCGCATCCCGGCCGGTGACCTCTCCGAGTTCCTCGACAATTCCGGTGAACATCGCACCAGGTTAATGAGTACTTGCGTGTCGATGCACCCGCCGGGTCACCAAGGCCGGTCATGGGCACCCTCTACGATGCAGGGTATGCAAAAAACCCGCCGACTTTTGGCTGTCCTCGCTGCGTTGAGCGTCGCGATCACGCTCATCGCAGGGTGCTCGATCAAAAAGAAGGACAGCGGCGGCCCACTTCCGGACGCAAAAGCCACCCAGACGTTGGTGACCCAGGCGACCGAAGCCACCAAGAACGTCAAGAGCGCACACATCGTGCTGACGGTGACCGGCAAGATCCCGGGCTTCTCCGTCAAGACCCTGACCGGCGACCTCAACACCGAACCCACTGCCGCCAAAGGCAACGTCAAGCTGACGTTCGCCGGCTCGGACATCGATGCGGACTTCGTGGTGGTCGACGGCATCCTGTACGCCACGCTCACCCCGAACAAGTGGAGCGATTTCGGCAAGGCGTCGGACGTTTACGACCCTTCGCAGATCCTGAGCACGGACAAAGGCCTGGCGAACGTGCTGGCCAACTTCACCGACGCCAAGGCTGAAGGACGCGACAACATCAACGGCCAGAGCACCATCCGGATCAGCGGAAAGGTCAGCGCCCAGGCGGTGAACGCAATCGCGCCACCGTTCAGCGCGTCCGACCCGGTGCCCGCGACTATTTGGATTCAGGAAAGCGGTGATCACCAGCTTGCGCAGGCCAAATTGGAGCGCGGCACCGGCAACTCGGTGCAGATGACCCTGTCCAACTGGGGCCAGCAGGTCCAGGTCACCAAGCCCGCGCTGAGCTGATGGCCATGCAGGAAGGACGCCGAATCGCAATCAGTGCGGGCAGCCTCGCGGTGCTGCTCGGTGCTCTCGACACCTACGTCGTGGTCACGATCATGCGCGACATCATGAGCAGTGTCGGCATCCCGGTGAACCAGCTGCAGCGGATCACCTGGATCGTGACCATGTACCTGCTGGGCTATATCGCCGCGATGCCGCTGCTGGGCCGGGCATCCGACCGCTTCGGTCGCAAGTTTGTGTTACAGGCGAGTCTGCTCATGTTCATCATCGGCTCGGTGGTGACCGCGCTGTCGGTGCAGATCGGTAACTGGACCATCGAAGCCGGTGACTACATTCTGCTGTCGCCGGATCCGAACAGGGCCTTCCATGTGCTGATAGCCGGCCGCACCATTCAGGGCATCGCCAGCGGCGCTCTGCTGCCGGTCACGCTGGCGTTGGGTGCCGATCTGTGGTCGCAGCGCAACCGCGCCGGCGTCCTGGGCGGCATCGGTGCCGCGCAAGAATTGGGCAGCGTGCTGGGTCCGTTGTACGGCATCTTCATCGTGTGGTTGTTCCACGACTGGCGACACGTGTTCTGGATCAATGTCCCGCTCACCCTGATCGCCATGGTGATGATCCACTTCAGCCTGCCGTCACACGATCGCAGTGCCGCACCGGAGAAGATCGACATCACCGGCGGACTGCTGCTGGCACTCGCGTTGGGTCTGGCGGTCATCGGGTTGTATAACCCCAACCCCGACGGCAAGCAGGTACTGCCGAGTTATGGGTTGCCCCTGGTGATCGCGGCGGTGGTTGCGGCGGCGGCGTTCTTCACCTGGGAGCGTTTCGCGCGCACCCGGCTCATCGAACCGGCGGGTGTGCATTTTCGTCCGTTCCTCTCGGCTCTGGGCACCTCGGTGTGCGCCGGCGCCGCGCTGATGGTGACGCTGGTGAATGTCGAGTTGTTCGGTCAGGGTGTGCTGCAGATGGACCAGAACCGTGCAGCCGGCCTGCTGTTGTGGTTCTTGATCGCCCTGCCCGTCGGTGCGGTGCTAGGTGGGTGGATCGCCACGCGCGCCGGCGACCGGGTAGTGGCTTTCGTCGGGATGCTGATCGCAGGCGGCGGGTACTGGCTGATTTCGTACTGGCGCGGCGACCTGCTCGAGCGCAGGCATGACATCTTCGGTTTGTTCACGCTGCCCGCGGTGCACACGGATCTGCTGATCGCGGGGATAGGGCTCGGTCTGGTGATCGGCCCGTTGTCCTCGGCGGCGCTGCGGGTGGTGCCCGCGGCCCAGCACGGCATCGCCTCGGCCGCGGTGGTGGTCGCCCGCATGACCGGCATGTTGATCGGAGTGGCGGCGCTGAGCGCATGGGGGCTCTATCGGTTCAACCAGATCCTGGCGGGCCTCACCGCGTCCATCCCGCCCGATGCCAGCACGCTGGAACGCGTCACCATTCAGGGACACCAGTACTTGCAGGCATTCGCCCTGATGTACGGCGACATCTTCAAGGTCACCGTGGTGATCTGCGTGGTGGGCGCGCTGCTCGGATTGTTGATCGGTGGCCGCAACGAGCACGCCGATGAGCAGGCAGTCGCGGAGCGGCCGGCCACCGAACCCCTGCCCGTTCCGCAACCTGTCAGCGAGCCACCAGGCTGAGCAAAAGGTCCGGTCCGACCTGCTCGACGGCATCGAATTGCCAGCGCAACGCGTGCGCGATGCTCGACACCCCGACGTCGTCGACGGCTGTCACCGGTCCTCCCAGCAGGATCGGTGCGACGTAGGCCAGGATGCGGTTGATCGCCCCGGCCCGCAGGAAAGCGCCCGCCAGGGTGGGGCCGCCTTCCAACAACACGTCGGTGCGGTCGGCCAGCGCCCGCAGCACCTCGACGGGTTCATGAGTGCGAATCACCATGGTGCGCGAATCGTCGTTGAGCACTTTGGCCTCCGGCGGAATATCGCGTTTGCCCACCACCACGCGCAGCGGCTGCTGCGCGGCGAGCGAACCGTCCGGCAGACGTGCCGTCAGCACCGGATCGTCGGCGAGGACGGTGCCGGTGCCGACCACGATCGCGTCCGCGATGGCGCGACGACGATGCAGGTCGGCGCGAGCGGCTTCGCTGGAGATCCACTGACTGGATCCGTCGGCGGCGGCGCTGCGTCCGTCGATGCTGGTCGCGTACTTCCAGGTCACATGCGGAAAGCCGGTGCGCTGCTTGTGCAGCCACTCCCGCAACGGACCGGCAGCCACCTGGTCGGCCATGATGCCCGACCGCACCTGCAATCCCGCGGCCGTGAGCCGGCCGGCGCCGCCGCCGGCGATCCCGTTGGGGTCGTTGATCGCAAAGATCACCGTCCCCACCCTGGCCTCGATGAGTGCGTTCACGCACGGCGGTGTTTTTCCGTAGTGATTGCACGGCTCCATCGTGATCACCGCGATACCGCCCGCGGCCAGGCCGCCGGCCCGGCGCAACGCGATGACCTCGGCATGGTCGCCGCCCGCTGGCTGCGTGGCGCCCACCCCGACCACCCGGCCCTCCTGGTCCACGATCACAGCGCCGACCGGCGGGTTCGGATAGGTGGTGCCCTTTACCTGATAGGAATGCTCGATCGCGAGACGCATGGCCTCCTCGATACTCTTGACCTGTTCAGGGACGTTCGGGCCGGTCACGCGTTACGCACCCGGTGGTGTGACGCCGCAGCCGCCTGCCGGCGCAGCGCTTCGACCGCGGCGGCCGGATCCTGCGCGCCGTAGACCGAGGATCCGGCGACGAAGCAATCGACACCGGCCTCGGCGGCCTGCTCGATGGTCTCCTCGTTGATGCCGCCGTCGATCTCGACCAGGATGGTCAACTCCCCCGCATCGATCAGCTTACGGACCGTACGCACCTTACTCAGCACCTCCGGGATGAAGCTCTGACCACCGAAGCCGGGTTCGACGGACATGATCAGCAGGGTGTCGAACTGCGGCAGGATTTCCAGGTACGGCTCCAGCTGGGTACCGGGCTTGACGCTGATTCCGGCCCGGGCCCCGGCGGCGCGGATATCGCGGGCCACGCCGACCGGGTTATCGGTGGCCTCGGCGTGGAAGGTGACGTTGTAAGCGCCGGCCTCGGCGTACGGCGGCGCCCAGCGGTCGGGATCCTCGATCATCAGATGGCAGTCCATCGGGATGCTGGTAGCTGCCAGCAAACTCTCCACCACCGGCAGACCGATCGTCAGATTCGGCACGAAGTGCCCGTCCATCACGTCGACGTGCAGCCAGTCGGCGCCGTGCACGGCGGCCGCTTCGTCCGCGAGACGGGCGAAGTCGGCCGCCAGGATCGACGGCGCTATCAGCGGACCCCCCGTACCAGGCATGTGCGACAGACTACTAATCCTCCGGCAGACGGCGCAGGGCAGCCGCGAACATCGCGTCGGTGCCGTGCCGGTGCGGCCACAGCTGCACGTAGGGCCCGTCACCTAAGCCCTCGTGCACCGGCTGGAACAGCGGCCGGGTGTCCAGCGCCTCAACCGGATGGCGGCGTAGCGCGTCGGCGACCACCCCCATCGTTTCGGCGAGGTGCGGCGAACAGGTCGCGTACAGCACCACTCCGCCGGGCCGGGTCAGCGAGATCGCTGCCGCCAGCAGTTCGCGCTGCAGCCGGGCCAGCGCGGGCACGTCGGACGGCTGCCGCCGCCAGCGCGCCTCGGGCCGGCGGCGCAGCGCGCCCAGCCCGGTGCAGGGCACATCCACCAGAACGCGGTCGAAACCCGGTTCCAGCCCGGTCGCCCGACCGTCCGCCCGCAGCACCTCGACGGGCAACCCGCGGGTGTTCTCCTCAACCAGGCCCGCCCGGTGCTGCGACACTTCCACCGCGGTCACCCGCGCACCCGATGGTGCGCCGAGGGCGCCCAGCAGCGCGGTCTTGCCACCGGGGCCGGCGCAGAGGTCCAGCCAACGCCCCGTGTCGCCGTCGACCGGAGCCAGCGTCAGCGCCCGGGCCACCAACTGGCTGCCCTCGTCCTGCACCAGCGCACGCCCCTCGCGTACCGCATCCAGTCGTCCGGGGTCGCCGCCAGGCAGGTACACCGCGTACGGCGAGTGCCGCCCGAGCGTGCCGTGTACCGCCTCGGCGAGCACGGCGGCCGTCAGCACACCTGGCCGGGCCGCCAGATGCACCTGGGGCCGTTCGTCGTCGCTGGCCAGCACCGCGTCCAGCTCGCCGGCCGATGCTCCCAGTGCGTCGGCGAAGGCCTGGGCGATCCAGCGCGGGTGGGCGTGCACGAACGCCGCGTACCCGACCGGATCATTGCGCGGCGCCAACTCCTCTACCCAGGATTGCTCGTCGCGACCAGCAATGGTGCGCAACACACCGTTGACGAATCCTGCTCGCGCCGAGTCGAATTCGATTCCGGCCTGGTCGACCGTGGTGGATACCGCGGCGTGCGCATCCACCCGGGTGCGCAGCAACTGATAGGCGCCCAGCCGAAGCAGATCAAGCAGCACCGGGTCGATCGTGTCCGGCGCGCGGCCCGCGGCGGCACCGATGACGGTGTCCAGCAGTCCGCGGCTGCGACATGTTCCATAGGTCAACTCGGTGGCGAACGCCGCATCGCGCCCGGTGATGCCGCGTTCGTGCAGCAGCGCCGGCAGTACCAGGTTCGCGTAAGCGTCGCGCTGGCTGACCGCCCGCAGCGCGTCGAAAGCGGCACGCCGTGCCGGGTCCAGAGGCTTGCGGCGCGGCCGGTTCTGCGGCTTGCGGGATGTGCGGTCGGGACGTTTGCGGTAGGGACGGTCCTGGGTCACGAAGCCAGCGTCCCAGGATCGAGCCGGGCGCCGCGCGCCCAGTCGGCGGCGTTCATCGGCTTCTTGCCTGGGGGCTGTATCTGGCCGAGGCGCACTGGTTGTGAAGCCGTGCCGACCCACACGCTCTTGCGGTCGGCATAGATCACACCAGGCGCCAAGGACTGCGACGCACCCGAATCAGGTTGCACGGGGCCGACTTTGACACGCGTGTCACCGATGAGGGTCCAGGCACCCGGGTTGGGTGTGACGGCGCGGATCCGGCGCTCGACCACTTGCGCCGGCAGGTCCCAGCGCACGCGGGCCTGCTCGACGGTGACCTTGGGGGCCAGGCTGACCCCGTCGGTCGGTTGCGGGCGCGGGGTCAGCACCTGATCGGCGATGCCGTCCAACGTGCTCGACAGCAGTTCCGCGCCCGACTCGGCAAGGCGCTGCAGCAGGTCACCGGCGGTGTCGGTGGGCCGGATGGTTTCGGTGACTGTGCCGTACACCGGCCCCGAGTCCAGGCTCCGCTCGATCTGGAACGTGGTAGCACCGGTGATGGCGTCCCCGGCGGCGATGGCGGCCTGTACGGGTGCGGCGCCCCGCCAGGCCGGCAGGAGGGAGAAGTGCAGGTTGACCCAACCGTGCTCGGGCACCGCCAGCAGGCCGTCGCCGAGCAGCGCGCCATAAGCCACCACGGCACAACACTCGGGCGCCAGTTCGGCCAACTCGGTCACAAACTCCGGCGAGTTGGGCCGCGCCGGCCGCAGCACCGGAATGCCGCGGTCGAGCGCCTCGCGGGCCACGGCCGAGGGTACGGGCTTGCCACGCCGGCCCGAGGCCGCATCGGGTCGGGTCAGCACGGCGACGACGTCATGCCGTGGCGATTCGATGAGCCGGCGCAGAGCGGGCAATGCGGGCTCGGGGGTGCCGGCGAAGACGAGGCGCACCGGCACAGTCTATGAACCCGCCGGCGGCGAGGCGCCCAACGGCCGGACTACAGATTCACAGCCACTTTCAATGTTGCCTATGCATACTGTGTCCGTAAGCGTAATCAGCTCCGACTTCCCCTCCTCGAAGGAGTTCATCAATGACCACCTCTGCCCCCGTTCGCGCAGATCAGACCCTCGCAGCCACCCATGCGGCCATGTGGGCACTGGGCGATTACGCCCTGATGGCCGAAGAGGTGATGGCACCCCTCGGTCCCCTGCTTGTCGAGGCCGCAGGTATCGGACCCGGCGTTCGGGTGCTCGACGTCGCCGCTGGTTCCGGCAACATCACCCTGCCAGCGGCCCGGACCGGAGCTGACATCGTATCGACCGACCTGACCCCGGAGCTGTTGCAGCGCTCCAAGGAACGCGCGTCGACCGAGCGCCTGAACATTCGCTACCAGGAAGCCAACGCGCAAGCACTGCCGTTCCACGACGACGTTTTCGACGTGGTGATCTCAGCTATCGGGGTGATGTTCGCTCCGGATCACCAGTGCGCCGCCAACGAACTCGTCCGGGTGTGCCGGCCGGGCGGGACGATCGGCCTGATCAGCTGGACGCACGAAGGTTTCTTCGGCCGGATGCTGGCAACCATCCGACCCTACCGGCCCAGCCTTTCGTCGGCCCTGCCGCCGTCAGCGCTGTGGGGGCGCGAGGCCTACATCACCGGGCTGCTCGGGGATCGCGTCACTGACGTCGACACGGGGCGCGGATTGCTGGAGGTGACCCGGTTCGATACCCCCAAAGCCGTTCACGAGTACTTCAAGAATCACTACGGTCCGACGATCGAGGCCTACGAGAACATCGGCGACAATCAGGTTCTGGCCGCAGAACTCGACACTCAGCTCATCGAACTTGCCGAGGAGTACCTGGCAGACGGCGTAATGAACTGGGAGTACCTGCTGCTCACCGCGAAAAAGCGCTGACTCGCACGGCGGCGGCCCGGCGCTTACAGCTCGCTGAAATCGACGTGAGCGTCGGGTTCGCCGCCCGCGGCCGTGAACGCGGTGAGCGCACGAACCAGCCCGTGGCGTTCTGCCGTCGGCATCCGTTCGACGATGCGGGCGATTTCGCGACGCCGGTTCGCGGTGACCTTCGAGACCACCTCTCGGCCGCGCTTGGTGAGCGAAGCCAGCAACTCGCGCCGCGAAGTCGGGTGCGGCAGACGGTCGATCAAACCAGCACTGACGAGCCGGTCGACCATACGACCGGTAGCCGAGGGCTGGACGCCCAACAGGGTCGCCAGCGTCGCCAAGTTCACCGGACCTCGATTGGACAAGATGACCAACGTGCGAAATTGTGGGATGGTAATCGTGTCATCCACTGCCGCAATGGAATTGGCTGAAATTCCGACCAACAGCCGCGACGCGGTCAGCAACGAATCGGTAATCATGTCCAGCGACTCTTCCGTCGCGTTCTCTGTTGCCATCGAAGCCCCCTTCCCCGGTGCCTAGTAAGAGCAAGGAAAGTGTAACAGCGCTCCACATTCGAAGTCATGCATAGTTGCGTCTACAAATAGTTGCTGGCGGACCATTTTGCAAAATGACCCGCCAGCCGAATCCGCAGGAGATCCGATGACCAGGCATGTCTGCGATGCCCCGGCACTGACACACCGGGACATGTGGCAACTCGGTGACTACGCCACCTACGCCGACGAAGTGCTGGCACCGCTGGGCGAGATCTTGGTGTCCGCCACCGGGCTTCGTCCCGGAGACCGGGTGCTGGACGTGGCCGCCGGCACCGGCAACCTGGCCATTCCGGCGGCCGCGCGTGGCGCTCATGTGACGGCCACCGACCTGAGCCCCGAACTGCTCCGGCACGCCCAGGCGCGCGCCGCCGAGCAGGGGCTCCAGCTCGAGTGGCGGGAGGCCAACGCCGAAGCACTACCCTTCCGGGCCGAGGAATTCGACGCGGTGGTCTCCACGATCGGGGCCATGTTCGCACCCCGCCAGCAACGCACCGCCGACGAATTGGCCCGGGTCTGCCGTCGCGGCGGCAAGGTCAGCGTGCTCAATTGGACGCCCGACGGGTTCTACGGCCGGCTGTTGTCGGCCGTCCGCCCGTTGCGGCCCACCCTGCCGCCCCGAGCGCCCCACGAGGTCTGGTGGGGATGCGCGGAATACCTCTGTCTCCTGTTCGGTGACCACGTCACCGACATCCGCACCCAGGCCGGTGCCCTGCGAGTCGAGCGGTTCGGCACCCCCGACGAATGCCGCGACTACTTCAAGGCGCACTACGGCCCGGTGATCAATGCCTACCGGGCTGTCGCCGGCGACCGGGCACGCGTCATGGCGCTGGACGCGGAATTGGCCGAACTGTGCGCCGAGTACCTCGACGACGGCGTAATGCTCTGGGAATACCTCATTTTCACCGCGCGCAAGCGCTGAGGGCGTCAGCCGATATGCAGCGGATCGATCTGGACTCGAACCGGCTGGTGGTGCTGCCGGGCGCTGAGCACCCCGACCGCGCCGCGCAACGCGCCCGCCAACCTCAAGCCGTCTTCGCGAGGGACCCGCACCAGCATCCTGGTCACCACGGCGTCGGCGGGTGTGCCTGCCGGGCGACGAGCGCCCGAGGGCAGATCCACCGGGCCGAGCAGTTCCGCCTGGTCGGGTAATCGCGTCTCATCCAGCAGGGCGGCGACCGACTCGGCGGTGCCGTCCAGGGCGGCGATATGCACGGCCGGTGGCAAACCAACTTCGGCGCGCGCCGCCAGCTCGGCATCGGCATGACCGACCGGATCCCACCGGATCAGCGACTGCACCGTCGGAAGCGACGATTCGGCGACCACGGTGACCACCCCGCCCTCGCCGCGCGGCCGCACCAGCGCTGCGGCGCTCATCCAGCGCCACAACGCATCCTCGGCCGCCCGCAGGTCCTGCCGGCCCAGCAGCGCCCACGTATCCAGCAACAACGCGGCGCCGTAGCCGCCGACGGCATACGGTTCGGCACCGGGGGTGGCGACAACCAGCGCCGGTCGCGCCGGCACCTCCGCGACGACGGCGTCACCCGCGGAGGTGACCACCGGCGTGCCCGGAAATGCCCGGCCGAGTTCTTCGGCGGTGCGCCGGGCACCGACGACGACTGCTCGTACGGCCTCGGACCCGCAGCGACCGCAGCGCAGCGCCGGGTCTACCCGACCGCACCACCGACATATCGCACCGCCGCCCCGGTCGTGCAGCGACAACGGACCGGTGCACTGCCGGCACCGGGCGACCGTCCGGCAGCGTCCGCACGCCAGGGACGGCACATACCCCCGCCGCGGCACCTGGACCAGCACCGGCGTCGCGGCCTCCAGCGCGGTCCGCGCGGCCCGCAGCGCCATCGAGGGCAGGCGCGCGGTGCGCGCCGCCGGGTCGCGTTCCTGCGCATATCCGCTGTCCTCGAGGGCAACAACCCGAGGCGTGCGGACACGCACCACCGGTCGGGAAGCGACGACGTCATGGGCCCACCCGCTGCGCACCAGTGCCTGGGCTTCGGCGGTGCGGGCGTACCCGCCGATGAGCGCGGCGCAGCGCGCCTGGTGCGCCCGCAGCATCGCGACCTCGCGGGCGTGCGGGTAGGGCGCCCGCGGTTCGGCGAGACTGTCGTCGGCGTCGGACCACACCATGACCAGGCCGAGGTCGGTCACCGGCGCGAACACCGTGCTTCGTGTCCCGATGACGACGCGCGCGCTGCCCCGCAACGCGGCCAGCCATCGGCGATATCGTGCGGCCGGCCCAAGTCCGGCCGACAGCGCCACCACACTGGCTTCGTCGACATGCTTGACGGCCGCCCGCCACAGGGTGTCCAGGTCACGCTGGTCGGGCACGATCGCCAGCGCCGAATGACCAGCCGCAACGGTCTGGGCGGCCGCCTCGGCGAACCGATCCGCCCACTGCTCCCCCGGCAGCGCCTGCCATACCGCGCGGGCGGCGCGCGATTGCGCCAGCGCGTCCAGAAACTGACCGCCGCGGCCGTAGATTTCCCATCCCGACGGATCCACCGGCGCGATGAGCGGCAGGGCCGGGACTGCGAAGGCCTCTTTCTCCACCCGGGCGTGCCGGGCCGGCACCGCCAGGCGCAGCACGTCCGCCCGGGTACCGGCATAGCGCGCCGCGACCGCTTCCACCAGCCGCCGGATCTCAACGGTCAGCACGGGCTCCGCGGACACGACGCGGTCCAGCCAGCCCAGCTTCCCCTGGTGGTCGGTGTCGTTGCGTCGCTCCAGCACGAATGCGTCGACCAGCCGACCGTGAAAGCGCACCCGGACGCGCACGCCGGGCTGAGCATCGTCGGACTGTTCAGGTGGCACCAGATAGTCAAAGTCGCGGTCCAGGTGCGGCACGGACAGCATCGGCAGCACCCGGGCGATCGGCTCCACCTCGGCCGTCCGAGTCGTGGTGGCTCCGGCCCAACCCGCAGATGCGTCGCCGGCCGGACTCGTCGTTGTCACGGTGCGTTTCACCGTATTGACCGTTGGCGACAACTAACTCTCGGCGGAGGCGACGACGTCGGTGCGACCGAAGAAGAAACCCGCAGTGATCAGGATCTCGGCGGCGGCGTATGACCACCAGATCGGCACCGCCAGCGCCTCGTTGCCCAGGATGAAGCGGCTGAGCGCGATCATCGAATCCGACGCCGCGAAACACACCGCGCCCACCGCCGTCCAGATGGTGGGCATTCGCGCCAGCAGCGCCGTGCACACCATCGCCGACAGCACGGTGATGTACACCATCACCGGGACGGTCAGATTCTCCCTGCCCGTGTTCAGGTGTGGCCAGAGCCAGATCAACATCGACACCGCCGCCAAGACCACCACCCCGGCGGCGGCGATGCGGGGCCGCGACGGGGCCACATGGGGCACCAGTGCACCCAGAAAGCACATGTGCGCCAACAGGAACGAACCCAGGCCGAGCACGAAGGACATGGTCCACCAGGGGATCGCCAGCAACCAGTCGCCACCGGCGGAGAACAACAGGGCCGGTATCAGCCAGCGCCGCTCGCGGGCGACGGGGTGGCCGAGTGCGGCCACCGCCAGCAGTACCGCCATGGACGCCTTGAACGGCGGTTGCAGAATCCAGTGTCCGGTGAGTTCGCTGCCGGGCGGAAGGCGCAGCGCGATAACCGTCAGATAAATGCCGTAGGCGATCCCGGCCCAGCCTGCTGCCACCCAGCCGCCGACCACCAGGCGGGATGCGTACGGTACCTCCATGCCGACTTTCGACAACACCGCCTTGCTTCGGGGCAAAGAGAAACCCGGAGTCGATCCCATCCTGCTGAAGGTACTGGATGCCGTTCCGTTTCGGCTATCGAGCGAGGACGGCATCGATGCTGTGCGCCAGCGACTACGCGACCTGCCGCGGCGCGCGCTGAATCCCGAGCTGCGGGTCGAAGACCGGGCGATCGACGGGCCGGGCGGTCCCATCGACATCAGAATCTACTGGCCGCCAACGGAATCCGTCGCACCCGTGGTGCTGTTCTTTCACGGCGGCGGCTTCGTGATGGGCGATCTCGACACCCACGACGGCACCGCACGCCAGCATGCGGTCGGCGCGGGGGCCGTCGTGGTGTCGGTCGACTACCGGCTCGCACCCGAGCACCCCTACCCCGCCGCCGTCGAGGACGCCTGGGCCGCAACGCGATGGGTCGCCGAGTTCGGCGGCGAGCTGGGCGCCGACACCAGCCGGATCGCAGTCGCGGGCGACTCGGCGGGCGGCACCATCGCTGCGGCGGTCGCGCAGCGGGCCCGCGACGAAGGCGCGCCGGCCATCGCTTTTCAACTGCTGTGGTACCCCTCCACCATGTGGGATTCCTCGCTGCCCTCGTTCACCGAGAATGCCGATGCGCTGATCCTGGACGCGAAGGCCGTCGCCCAGTTCTCCCGTTGGTACGCAGGCGATGTCGACACGTCGAACCCGCCGGCCGCCATGGCCCCGGGCCGGGCGGATGATTTCTCGCAGCTGCCGCCGGCCTACGTCGCCGTCGCCGGCCACGACCCGCTGCGCGACGACGGCATCCGGTACGGAGAGCTGTTGGCGGGTGCCGGTGTGCCCACCGAAGTGCATAACGCCGTGACCATGGTGCACGGCTACGTCGGTTATGCCGGCGTGGTTCCCGCCGCCACCGAGGCGATGGATCGCGGTCTGGCCGCTTTGCGCGTTGCGCTTCACGGATAGTCGCCCAAAATCGTACGGTGGTTTCATGACGGACCCGACCAACGCCCGACCGGAAATCGATCCGCTGCTCAAGATGCTGCTCGACGCCGTTCCGCTGACCTTCAAAGCGTCCGACGGTGTCGAGGTTGCCCGCGCCCAACTCGCCGCACTGAAGGCGCCTCCGGAGTTGCTGCCTGATCTGCGTATCGAGGACCGCACGGTCGGCTACGGCGACCGCACCGATATTCCGGTGCGGATTTACTGGCCACCCACCGCAGCGCAGGAGAATCTGCCGGTGGTCGTCTTCTACCACGGTGGCGGCTGGGCTCTCGGCGACCTGGACACCCATGACCACGTCGCGCGTGCCCACGCCGTCGGCGCCGACGCCATCGTGGTGTCGGTGGATTATCGGCTAGCGCCCGAACACCCCCATCCCGCCGGGGTCCACGACAGCTGGGCGGCACTGCAATGGGTGGGCGACAACGCCGCCGAACTCGGCGGTGACCCGAACCGCATCGCCGTCGCCGGCGATTCGGCCGGCGGCAACATCTCGGCCATCATGGCCCAAAGGGCCCGCGACAACGGCGGACCTTCGGTGATCTTCCAGTTGCTTTGGTACCCATCCTGCATCGGCGACCGGACGCTGCCGTCGTTCATCGAGAACGCCAACGCGCACATTCTGGATGACGACGTCATCGACGCCTTCCTGAGCTGGTACGTCCCGCATATCGACGTCAGCGACCACACCGCGCTGCCGCCTGATCTCGCTCCCGGTAACGGTATTCTCACCGACCTGCCACCGGCCTTCATCGGCACGGCCCACCACGACCCGCTGCGCGACGACGGCGCAGTGTATGCCGAGTTGCTTAGCGCTGCAGGCGTTCCCGTGGAGTTGGTCAACGAGCCGAACATGGTGCACGGCTATGTCAGCTTCGGCTTGGTGGTGCCCGCGGCCGCCCAGGCGACCAACCGCGGTCTGACGGCGTTGAAGAAAGCCTTGTACTCGTGAAAGTTGTTGCCTGACAGTTTATTCTCTGGTTCAGCGATACGCCGACTCGGGCAATGTGGCGTGGGCGGCAGTGCCGTCGTCGTGGGCAACAGAGGCGGCCATCGTAGGGCCGGCGGGATGAGCGGATCTTCTGCGCCGGCGGGCCCGGCGGGGCCGGCGAAAACGGGGGGCGCCGCTCAGTAAATCGGCGACGACCGCCCGGGGGAAAGGGCGGGCCGGGCCGGCAGCATCGGAGCGGCGGTTGAGCCCGACGGGGTTGTGGGCGCGGAATTCTATCGGGCAATACGGGCGCACTCGGCTGACCAGCTTTGGCTCAACGTAGGCTGAGACGGACAGCAGTAAGCCGAAGAGCGGCAACCGTCATCGGAGGAACACGCCATGGATGACGCACCCGATCACCACATCCTGATCGTCGGCGCCGGATTCTCCGGCATCGGCGCCGCCATCAAGCTCGACGAGGCGGGATTCACCGATTATCTGATCGTCGAGGCCGGCGAAGGTGTCGGCGGCACCTGGTACTGGAACACCTATCCCGGTATCGCGGTCGACATCCCGTCCTTCTCCTACCAGTTCTCGTTCGAGCAGAGCCCCGATTGGTCGCGCACCTACGCGCCCGGGCATGAGCTGCGGGCCTACGCCGAGCACTGCGTCGACAAGTACGGCATCCGCTCGCGAATCCGGTTCAGCACCAAGGTGATCGCCGCCGAGTTCGACGAACAGCACACCCTATGGCGAATACAGACCGACCCGGGCGGCGAAATCACCGCCCGATACATCATCAGCGCCAGCGGCGTCTTGACGGTGCCGAACTTGCCCGATATCGACGGCGTCGATTCGTTCGACGGCATCACCATGCACACCGCGCGGTGGGACCACACCCAGGACCTGAGCGGCAAGCGTGTCGCGATCATCGGCACCGGCGCCTCGGCCGTACAGATCATCCCGGAGATCGCACCCGTTGTCTCGCGCCTCACCGTTTTTCAGCGCACGCCGATCTGGTGTTTTCCCAAGTTCGACGTCCCGTTGCCGGCGGCGGCACGTTGGGCGATGCGGATTCCCGGCGGCAAGGCGGTGCAACGGGCACTCAGCCAGGCCTTCGTCGAGGCAACCTTCCCGATCGCCGCGCACTACTTCAAGGTATTTCCGCTGGCCAAGTGGATGGCCGCGGCGGGCCGGCGCTACCTGCGCCAAGAGGTGGACGACCCCGACGTGCGTGAGCAACTCACTCCGCATTACGCGGTGGGTTGCAAACGGCCGGGCTTCCACAACACCTACCTGTCCACCTTCAACCGCGACAACGTGCAACTGGTCACAGCGCCGATCGACAAGATCACTCCGTCGTCGGTCGCAACGCGCGACGGCGCGCATTTCGACATCGACGTGCTGATATTGGCCACCGGCTTCAAGGTGCTCGACACCGACGACGTGCTGACCTACGCGGTGTCCGGCGTCGGCGGGCAGTCGTTGAGTCGCTTCTGGGACGAGCACCGTGCGCAGGCGTACGAGGGCGTCAGCATTCCCGGCTTCCCGAACTTATTCGCCATCTTCGGGCCCTACGGTTACGTCGGGTCGTCGTACTTCGCGCTCATCGAAACTCAGACACACCACATCCTGCGTTGCCTGAAGCGGGCCCGCGCGCAGGGTGCGACGCGGGTCGAGGTCACCGAGGAAGCCAATGACCGCTACTTCGCCGAGATGATGCGCCGGCGCTACCGTCAGGTCTTCTGGCAGGACAGTTGCCGGCTGGCCAACAGCTACTACTTCGACAAGAACGGCGACGTCCCGCTGCGGCCCACCACCACAGCCGAAGCCTATTGGCGCAGCAGGCATTTCGATCTGGAAGACTACCGGTTCACGGGGTAGGCGCGTGGCCGTCTGCGACTTTGACACCAGGCACCCGACACGCCGGCGGGGGTGTGCGTAGTTTCAATTTCGGCGCACCGGTTGGCCGCGGTGCACCGGTTGGCCGCGGTGCACCCCCCGCTAGGCTCAGACCATGGCGAAACTGTTTTCCCATATCGACGAGTCGCTCCGCGAGTTCATCGCCGAGCAAGCGATGTTCTTCGTCGCCACCGCACCATCGCGGGGCGGTCGAATCAACCTGTCGCCCAAGGGATACGCCGACACCTTCGCGGTGCTCGACGACCACACGGTCGCCTACCTGGACCTTTTCGGCAGCGGTGTGGAAACCATTGCGCACCTTCGCGATAACGGCCGCATTACCCTGATGTTCTGCTCGTTCACCCGCAACTCACGCATTCTGCGGCTATTCGGCAGCGGGCGGGTGCTGCGGCCCGATGACGACGAGTTCGCGCGGGTGCGCGCCCATTTCGGCGAGCTGCGTCCCGGAATCCGGGCCGCCATCGTCGTCGACGTGGAACGGATCGCCGACGCGTGCGGATTCGCGGTGCCCTACTACGAGCTCGTCGACGACCGGCCGGTGCTCGAGAACTACCACAGCAAGCAGCCGCTCGAGGCCTACTCCGGCACCATCGGCCGCAATCAGCACAGCATCGACGGGCTGGCCGGGCTGGACCCGGACCACCCGCTGCCGCCGCTCCCCTAACCCGCGCGAGCAGACACAAACTCGCGTTAGCGGGACCCGCCGTGTGCGACTTTGCGACTGCTCGCGCAGGGGATCTCTAGATCGCGCGCTTGAGGTCGTCGACCTTGTCCAGCTGCTCCCACGGCAACTCGATGTCGGTGCGACCGAAGTGGCCGTACGCGGCCGTCTGCGCGTAGATCGGGCGCAGCAGGTTCAGGTCGCGAATGATCGCACCCGGCCGCAGGTCGAACACCTCCGGGATGATCTTCTCGATCTTCACCGGGTCGACCGCTTCGGTACCGAACGTCTCGATGAACAGACCGACCGGGGCCGCCTTGCCGATGGCATAAGCCACTTGGACTTCCACCCGCTCCGCGAGCCCGGCGGCAACGACGTTCTTGGCCACCCAGCGCATCGCGTACGCGGCTGAACGGTCCACCTTCGACGGGTCCTTGCCGGAGAACGCCCCGCCACCGTGTCGCGCCCAGCCGCCATAGGTGTCGACGATGATCTTGCGCCCGGTCAAGCCGGCGTCGCCCATCGGACCGCCCAGCACGAACTTGCCCGTCGGGTTCACCAACACCCGGGTAGCGGACGAGTCCAAGGTCTCGTGGGCCAGCTCCTCCAGCACGCTCTTGAGCACATGCTGACGGATGTCGGGGTCCAGCGTCTTCCCCAGGTCGATGCCGTCGGCGTGCTGGGTGGAGACCACCACGGTGTCCAACCGCACCGGCACGTTGTCCTCGTAGGCGATGGTGACCTGCGTCTTGCCGTCCGGGCGCAGGTAGGGCAGCGTGCCGTTCTTGCGGACCTCGGTCAGCCGCCGCGACAGGCGGTGGGCCAGCGCGATGGGCAACGGCATCAACTCGGGGGTGTCGTTGATCGCATACCCGAACATCAGTCCCTGATCGCCGGCCCCTTGCGAGTCCAATGGATCCGCCGCACCCTCCACCCGGGCCTCGTGGGCGGTGTCGACGCCCTGGGCGATGTCCGGCGACTGAGCGCCGATGCCGATGTTGACCCCGCAGGACGCGCCGTCGAAGCCTTTGTCCGAGGAGTCGTAGCCGATGTCGAGAATCCGCGCACGGACCGTGTTGGTGATGTCGGCGAACGCCTCCTTCGCCGTGGTCGTCACCTCACCCACCACGTGCACCTGACCCGTGGTCACCAGCGTCTCGACCGCCACCCGAGAGCGTGGGTCGCCCGCCAGCAACGCATCGAGGACCGAATCGCTGATCGCGTCACAGATCTTGTCTGGATGCCCCTCGGTCACCGACTCACTGGTAAATAGCCGACCTTTCTCGCTCACTCTTGTCCGTCCTTCCAGTCATGCCCGCCCAATTATTAGATAGACGAATGATTCTTCGTCCGTTAGCAAACCTGACCGCACTGCCGGTCTGCAAATTCTCGGGGATACCAACGGGCTGCGCTGCCCGGCACACGTTATCGGTGTTCGACGACGTCCCCGTGCAGGAACGTGGCGATCGCATCAACAATACGGCTCGCCATCAAAGTCTTGGACCCGTGCTGCAGCGCCGACTCGGTTCCGTCCGCCGCCAGCAGCCAGCCGTCGTTGCTGTCCACCTCGAAGGCCCTGCCGTCGCCGACGGCGTTGACGACGAGCAGATCGCAGCCCTTGCGCTGCAGCTTGGCACGCGCGTGGAACAGCACGTCGCCGTTGGCGTCACCGGTCTCGGCCGCGAAACCGACGATGGCGCGCATGTTGGGCAGCTGGCCGTGGGAACGGGCCTGCACCGCGCCGGCCAGCACGTCGTCATTGCGCAGCAGCTCGATGGTCGGTGGGCCCTCTTCGCTCTTTTTGATCTTGGCGGTGGCAACCTGGGCGGGACGGAAGTCGGCGACGGCGGCCGCCATCACCAGCACGTTGGCTTCCGCGGCGTGCTTGGACACCGCGTCGCCGAGCTGCTCGGCGGAACTGACGTGCACCACGTTGACCCCGGCGGGGTCGACGAGTCCCGCGGTGTGCCCCGCGATGAGCGTCACGTCTGCGCCGCGCTGCGCCGCCACCCGGGCGACGGCATAGCCCTGCTTGCCCGAGCTGCGATTGCCGATGAAACGCACCGGATCGATCGCCTCCCGCGTGCCGCCGGCGGTCACCAGCACCTTGCAGCCCGCCAAGTCGTAGGGCAATGCGTCGTGGCGCTCCAGCAGCAGGTGGGCAAGGGTGGTGATCTCCTCGGCCTCGGGCAGGCGCCCCGCGCCGCTGTCCGACCCGGTGAGGCGCCCGGAGGCGGGTTCGAGCACTACCGCCCCGCGACGGCGCAAGGTGGCGACGTTGTCGACGGTGGCCGGATGCAACCACATCTCGGTGTGCATCGCGGGCGCGAACATCACCGGACATCGCGCGGTGAGCAAAGTTCCGGTCAGCAGGTCGTCGGCGCGCCCGGCCACCGCGCGGGACAGCAGGTCGGCGGTCGCCGGGGCGACTACGACAAGGTCGGCCTGCTGGCCGAGACGTACGTGCGGCACTTCGTGAACGTCCTGAAAGACTCCGGTGCCCACTGGCTCGCCCGACAGTGCCTCGAAGGTGGCGGCGCCGACGAAGCGCAGCGCGGACTCGGTGGGGATGACGCGGACCCGGTGACCGGCTTCAGCAAGCTGGCGGACAACGGTGCAGGCCTTGTACGCCGCGATACCGCCGGAAACGCCGACGATGATCCGCTTGCTGTCCACGCCCGCGCCAGCCGTTACTCGCCCTCGGTGTGTTCGAGCAGGTCGGCGTGGATCTCCCGCATCGCGATCGAAAGCGGCTTCTCCTGCAACCCGGGCTCGACCAACGGCCCGACGTACTCGAGGATGCCCTCGCCCAGCTGGTTGTAGTAATCGTTGATCTGGCGGGCCCGCTTGGCCGCGTAGATCACCAGCGCGTACTTGCTCGAGACGCGGTCCAGCAACTCGTCGATGGGCGGGTTGGTGATGCCCAGCGGGGTGTCGTAAGCGCCCGCCACCCCCGCCGACGGATCGAACTGATCCACTGGGGCGACGGCGGCCAACGACGTGTCGGACTGCGGAATGGTCACGTAGAAAATCTCCTGGCGTTCGGGAAGTTCGTGTTGCGTTGCAGCGGTTTTGGACGGCGAAAAAACTGATTGTGAATTCTGGGATCCGTTTAAACAGAGTCCGGGACGGTTCCCACCAGCAAGGATACCAATTCCGTGCACGCAGACTCTAATCGACTGTTCACCACCACCACGTCGAAGTCGCCTTGAGCCGCCAATTCGACGCGCGCGGTGTCCAGCCGGCGGCGGATGACGTCGGGCGTCTCGGTACCCCGGCCGATCAGCCTGGCTTGAAGATCCTCCCAGCTGGGCGGGGCGAGAAACACCGTGAGCGCCTCGGGCATGGCCTTTTTGACGGCACGGGCGCCGGCCAGATCGACCTCGATGAGCACCGGCAGGCCGGCTTCGGTGGCTGCCCGCACCGGCGCCGCCAAGGTGCCCGACCGGTGTAATCCCCCGTGAATATCCGCCCACTCGAGCAGTTCGCCCTGGTCGATCAGTTGCTGGAAACGCTCGGGACTGACGAAGTGGTAGTCGACGCCGTCAACCTCCCCCGGCCGTGGTGCTCGCGTCGTGGCCGAGACGCTGAAATGCAGGTTCGGTATCCGCTCCCGCAGACACCGGACCACCGTCGACTTGCCGACCGCGGAGGGACCGGACAGCACGACCACACGTCCTGCCTCCGGTCCCCCGCCGGCGCTCACCGGCGCTCCTGGGGTCTGGAGTCCGGCTAGGAGCCGAACTTTTCCAGCAGTGCCTTGCGCTGACGGTCGCCCAGACCACGCAGACGGCGAGTCGGCGCGATTTCGAGTTCGGTCATGATTTCCTGCGCCTTGACCTTGCCCACCTTGGGCAACGCCTCCAGCAGCGCAGACACCTTCATCTTGCCCAGAACTTCGTCGCTCTCGGCATCCTTGAGCACCTGGGTGAGGTTGGTGCCGCCACGCTTGAGCCGATCCTTGAGCTCAGCTCGTGCTCGACGTGCGGCAGCAGCCTTCTCCAACGCGGCCGCGCGCTGCTCGTCGGTCAACTGGGGAAGGGCCACGATTCCTCCGTCTCTCATCGATATCGTTCGGATATCTGTCGATCTACTTCGTCTCGGCCGGATACTCCAGCCAGCGCAGACGACCGTACTCAGGCTTCCTGACGAAATCTAACCCGGCCCCCCGGTTTCGGCCACAAAATCCCAGCGTGGGGGGGCCCAGGACGCGCCACGACCGAGCGGTTTACCGCGCGGCACCGGCAGCAACTTGCGTCGCGCTCGGGGTATGAGCGATGTCCAGCAGTCGACTCCGATAACCCGCCTAGCAGCGGTTTCGCTACAAACTGCGCCAAGCGAGTCGTCGACTGCGACCGCGATGCACGGCGACGGCACGCGCCTGCGAGGCATGGTGCCGCGGATCACGCATTTCCGTGACGTGTTGCGCGTGTCGCGCCGCTGTTCACCGCAGCGCTTCATCGCACGGCGCGATACTGAGCCGGCACGATGAACGAAGCAACGGCGGGAGGCCCGTTCAACCGGCGCCGGCCGGGATCGAGGCGTGGGCAGGCGCGGTAACTTGCTCGCCGTTGATTTCGAAACACGGGCACCCGCGGCGGGGGACGCAATCGCACGCCAGTCCGTAACGCGTGCCGGCGGTGATTGGACAGGTGGCGGGCCAAAATCGACCCAATCTGCATTCGACGCCGCCTGTCAGTCGTCGCCCACAATGATGATCCGCGGGTTCTTGAGTTCGGCGACGTATTTTCTGACGACCGCGCGTTGCTCGGGTGTGTAGTCGGAGACATCGATACGGACGTAGTCGACCTCATTCAGATAGTCCGGTATTCCACGCATGAGATTATCAATGTCGAAATATTTGGCCGGGTTGGGGCCGATCGTGAAATAGGTGTCTTGCGTCGGGTCCCTGTTGTAGTCTTGCTGTTCACGAGCAAACCGATACAGATCCTCGAGAATCTTTGTGAGGTAGTCCCGCAACTTTTCGTCGTCCAGACCTGCGACGTGCGACGGCAGCTGATCGGCGATGATGTCGACCAGCTCAGCCCGGCTCGGATCACTGAGGTCCAGACCGGAGACTACGTTCGCCTCGACCAATTCGGTAAGCCAGGCAGTTGTCGAAGGGTCGTGCACCCGACTCGCCAAGAACTGCATGACATACTCCACCGCAGCACCGGAACTCAACCAATGGCGCTGGAGAAACCAAATGGAACCCGCCATGTCAGTAGTCTCCCACTATGGACACGTTCGGTTTGCCAAGACCGGCGATGAATCTTCTGATGATCGTGCGCTGTTCAGCGCTGAACTGCGAAACATCAACCGGAACAAATCCTGCTTTATCTATGTGGGCCTCAATGTCCTTGAAAAATTTTTCCATATTCAAGTACCTCCCGTCGAAATTGCCTACCGCGTCGTAGGTGGCGCCGGTTACCGGGTCAATCCAGTCGGCCGCGGGCGCCTTCCCAAACGAGGGTGTGCGATCGATTGCGCATCTGCAGGAACACGTCTTCCCACCGATCGGCAGTCGCGGTCCAATAGCGGCCCGCTTCGATCAGATGCTCGGTGTCCCAAGCCTGGATCTGCGACAGGGTCGGCAGCACCTACACCACCCGGTGTTGCGGCACAGCCGCGAACTCGGCTGCCGCCATCGCCTCGTTATCGACGTACCCCGCAGCCCCCGCCGCCACCGCACCGGCTGTCGCCTGTATCCGAGCCGTCAACGCCGCCGCGCCACGATCAACCCCGGCGTGAACCCCGCTCACCGCCGCCGCGCTGGGCTGGCACGGTCGACCCGGCGACGGTGGCGCCAGGATGCCGAGTTGAGTGCTGAGCCCATGCCATTGGCTCACGGTGGCGCTCAAGCAGTCGGCATCGACCCGCAGCTCAACCGATTGCATCCCGAGAAGTGTATTAGCCAAGCTAGATGCCGCAAGTCAACGTCGAGCCGGCGCGCGACAACGACCCACGTAGCGGGCTTCACTACGCCGACAGATAGGCAACAGTCTCCAGCATGCGTTCGCCGGCGGTACGCAGCTCCGTGACGTTCGGCCCGGCACGCAGCACCTCCCGCGACACCGCGGGCCACAGCTGGTGCGACCGTGCTCCACCGAGGCCGGCCAGCGCCTCGGGTCGCCCGCCCTGGGCTCCCACTCCCGGTACCAGCACCGGGCCGCCCAATTCGCTCAGATCGGGGGCATCCAGCACGGTGGCGCCGACGACCACGCCGAGCGATCCGGCGCTGTCCCCCTGGTTGGCGAGAGCGACGTGATCGACGATCAGCTGAGCGACCGTGCGTCCGCCGGCATCGGCGCGCTGCACCGTCGCCCCCTCCGGGTTGGACGTGGCGGCCAGCACGAAAACTCCCCGGTCGTGTGCCGCGGCGACTTGCAGCAGCGGCCGCAGGGACCCGAACCCGAGATAGGGCGAGGCCGTCACGGCGTCGGCGGCCAGTGGCGAGTCGCCGGCCCACGCCGTGGCGTAGGCGGCCATCGTCGACCCGATGTCGCCCCGCTTGGCGTCGGCCAGCACCAGCACACCATTCCCGCGCAATGCGGCGGTGGTGCGTTCGAGCACCGCGAACCCGACCGAACCATAGGCCTCGAAAAACGCCACCTGAGGCTTGACCATGGCGAACCCGGCGTAGGCCTCGACGCAGATTTCACAAAACGCGGCCAGGCCGTCAGCACCGGGCGGCAGATCCCAGGCGCGCAACAGCTCGGGGTGCGGATCGATGCCCAGACAGAGCGGCCCGCGGCTCGACCGTGCCTGGGCCAGGCGCGCCGCGAAGCCGGTCACTTCCTGATACCGATGGCGCGGTGCAGCTCCTGCAGCGACTGCACCCCAATGTCGCCGCGGATCCCGGCTTCGATGCCCTGCACCGCGGCCGAGGCACCCTGAACCGTGGTGATGCACGGAATGTTGAGAGCCACCGCGACAGACCGGATCTCGTAACCATCCACCCGCGGCCCGGAGCCGTAGGGCGTGTTGATCACCATGTCGACGTCACCGGCCCGGATCGCGTCGACCGCCGACATCGCCGGCCGGCCTTCCTGCGGCTCCTCGAAATGCTTGCGCACCTCATCGCACGGAATGCCGTTGCGGCGCAACATTTCCGCGGTGCCTTCAGTGGCCAGAACCCGAAAGCCCAAGTCGGCCAGACGTTTCACCGGAAAAACCAGTGATCGCTTGTCGCGGTTGGCAACTGAGACGAACACCGTGCCGTGGGCCGGCAACGAGCCGTAGGCGGCGGTCTGGCTCTTGGCGAAGGCCCGACCGAAGTCGCGGTCGATGCCCATCACCTCGCCGGTCGACTTCATCTCCGGACCGAGCAGCGAGTCGATCGCCGCACCATCGGAGCGCCGGAAACGGTTGAACGGCAGCACCGCCTCCTTGACCGCGATCGGGGCATCGGACGCCACGCTGCCGCCGTCCCCGGATTCGGCCAGCATTCCCTCGTCACGAAGCTGGGAAATGTTGGCCCCCAACATTACTCGCGCACACGCTTTGGCCAGCGGGATCGCCGTGGCCTTGGATACGAATGGAACGGTACGGCTGGCTCTGGGGTTGGCTTCCAGCACATACAGCACGTCGTCCTTCAGGGCGTATTGCACGTTCAGCAGACCGACCACGCCGATGCCATGCGCGATGGCCTCGGTCGCCGTGCGCACCTTCTCGATGTCGCTGCGGCCCAACGTCACCGGCGGCAGCGCGCACGCCGAGTCGCCGGAGTGAATACCGGCCTCCTCGATGTGCTCCATGATGCCGCCGATGTAAACCTCGGTGCCGTCGCACAGCGCGTCGACGTCGATCTCGACCGCGTCCTCGAGGAAGCGGTCGACGAGCACCGGATGTTCGGGGGACAACTCGGTGGCCCGGGTGATGTAGCCCTCGAGGGTTTCCTCGTCGTAGACGATCTCCATGCCGCGACCGCCGAGCACGTAGGACGGCCGCACCAGCACCGGGTAGCCGATCTCGCCGGCAATGCGGCGGGCCTGCTCGAATGTGGTTGCCATGCCGTATCTGGGGGCGGGCAGCCCCGCGGCGTTGAGCAGGTCGCCGAACGCACCCCGGTCCTCGGCGAGGTCGATGGCCTCCGGCGGGGTACCGACGATGGGCACCCCCGCGTCGGCGAGCCGCTGCGCCAGGCCCAGCGGCGTCTGGCCGCCCAGCTGCACGATCACCCCCACTACGCCCGGTCCGCCGGTGCCGGACTGCTCTTCGGCGTGGTATACCTCGAGGACGTCCTCGAAAGTCAACGGCTCGAAGTACAGCCGGTCGGCGGTGTCGTAGTCGGTGGACACAGTCTCCGGGTTGCAGTTGACCATGACCGTCTCAAAACCGGCCTGACTCAACGTGGTTGCCGCGTGCACGCAGCTGTAGTCGAACTCGATGCCCTGACCGATCCGGTTCGGGCCCGACCCCAGGATCAGCACCTTGGGCCGCTCGGTCTGAGGGGCGACCTCGGTCTCTGCGGCCGGGTCGAGTTCGTAACTGCTGTAGTGATACGGGGTCTTGGCCTCGAACTCGGCGGCGCAGGTGTCCACGGTCTTGTACACCGGGTGGATGCCCAGCCGCTCGCGCAGCGACCGCACCCCGTTCTCTCCCGCCAGTTCCGGTCGCAGTGCCGCGATCTGACGGTCCGACAGCCCGCAGTGCTTGGCATGGCGCAGCAGTTCGGCGTCCAGCACGGGGGCGTCGACCAGCTCGGCGCGCAGCGCCACCAGTTCGTCGATTTGCGCCACGAACCACGGGTCGACACCGCTGGCCTGTGCCACCTGTTCCACCGACGCCCCCAGCCGCAGCGCCAGTTCGATGTCGTAGAGCCGACCCTCGGTGGGAGTCTGCAACCGGGTCAGCACGTCGTCCACCGAACCGTCGGCGTCCGGCTTCGTCCAGAACCCGGCGCGGGTCGTTTCCAGCGACCGCATCACCTTGCCCAGCGCCTCGACGAAGTTGCGGCCCAGCGACATCGCCTCACCGACCGACTTCATGGTGGTGGTCAGGGTGGGGTCGGCGCCGGGGAACTTTTCGAAGGCGAAGCGCGGTGCCTTGACCACGACGTAGTCGAGCGTCGGCTCGAAGCAGGCCGGCGTCTCCTTAGTGATGTCGTTGACGATCTCGTCGAGGGTGTAGCCGATGGCCAGTTTGGCGGCGATCTTGGCGATCGGGAAACCGGTGGCTTTGGACGCCAGGGCACTCGAGCGGGATACCCGCGGGTTCATCTCGATGACGATGAGGCGGCCATCTTCGGGGTTAACCGCGAATTGGATGTTGCAGCCGCCGGTATCCACGCCGACCTCGCGCAGGATGGCGATGCCCAGATCGCGCATCCGCTGGTATTCGCGATCGGTCAGTGTCATCGCGGGCGCCACTGTGACCGAGTCACCGGTGTGCACGCCCATCGGGTCCACGTTCTCGATCGAGCACACCACCACCACGTTGTCGTGGCCGTCGCGCATCAGTTCGAGTTCGAATTCCTTCCAGCCGTAGATCGATTCCTCGATCAGCACGTTGGCGCTGGGGCTGGCGGCCAGACCGGCGCCGGCCATCCGGTCGACCTCCTCGACCGATCGGGCCATGCCCGAACCCAGCCCGCCCATGGTGAAGCTGGGCCGCACCACCACCGGCAGACCCAGTTCGGAGACCGTTTCCCGAACTTCGTCCATGGTGAAACACACTCGGCTGCGGGCAGATTCGCCGCCGACCTTGGCGACGATGTCCTTGAACTTCTGCCGGTCCTCGCCGCGCTGGATGGCGTCGAAGTCCGCGCCGATGAGTTCGATGTCGTAGCGTTCCAGCGCCCCGTTCTCGTAAAGGGCGACCGCGGTGTTGAGGGCCGTCTGCCCACCCAGGGTGGCCAGCAATGCGTCGATCTTGTTGCCGCGCTCGGCCTGCTGGGCCATCACCCGCTCCACGAACGCCGGGGTGATGGGTTCGACGTAGGTGTGATCGGCGAATTCCGGGTCGGTCATGATGGTGGCCGGATTGGAGTTGACCAGGCTGACCTGCAGCCCCTCCGCGCGCAGCACCCGGCAGGCCTGGGTGCCGGAGTAGTCGAACTCGCAGGCCTGGCCGATGACGATCGGCCCGGAGCCGATCACCAGTACGTGGTTGAGGTCCGTCCGCCGCGGCACTAGCGGTTCCCTTCCATCAGGTCGACAAACTGGTCGAACAGGTATTCCGCATCGTGCGGCCCGGCGGCGGCCTCCGGGTGGTACTGCACCGAAAAAGCCCGCCCGTCAGCGAGCCTGACGCCCTCCACCACGCCGTCGTTGGCGCACGTATGACTGACTTCAGCGGTGCCGAACGGCGTGTCGAAGGTTTGGCCGGCCTCCCCCTCCAACGCGAACCCGTGGTTCTGCGCGGTGACCGCGACCCGCCCGGTGGCGTGGTCGATGACCGGGATGTTGATCCCGCGGTGGCCGAACACCATCTTGTAGGTCGACAACCCGAGCGCGCGGCCCAGGATCTGGTTGCCGAAACAGATTCCGAACAGCGGTATTCCGGCACCGAGCACCTCGCGGGTGAGCGCGACGGTGTGGTCGGCGGTGGCCGGGTCCCCGGGCCCGTTGGACAGGAACACTCCGTCCGGCTTGATCGCGGCGATCTGCTCGAAGGTTGCCGAGGAGGGCAGCACGTGACTGCGGATGCCGCGCTGGGCGAAGTTGCGCGGCGTGTTGGTCTTGATGCCCAGGTCCAGCGCGGCCACCGTGAACCGCTGCGGGACGTCGGGTTCGACGACGTAGGCCTCGAGCGTGCTGACCTCTCCCGCCAGATCCGCGCCCAGCATCGGGCGCTGCCCGCGGACCCGCTCCACCAGCTCCTCGGACTCGGCCAGCGCCGCCCCGGAGAACACGCCCGCCTTCATCGAGCCGCGGCTGCGCAGGTGACGCACCACCGCCCTGGTGTCGATACCGGCGATCCCGACGATGCGCTGGCGGACCAGTTCAGCCTCCAGCGTGCCGGTGGCACGCCAGTTGGACGCGCGTGGCGACGGGTCGCGCACAGCGTAGCCGGCCACCCAGATCTTGTCGCCCCGGCTCTCGGCGTCCTCGTCGTTCCAGCCGGTGTTGCCGATCTGCGGGGCGGTGGCCACCACGATCTGGCGGTGGTAGCTGGGGTCGGTCAGCGTTTCCTGGTAGCCGGACATACCCGTGCTGAATACGGCTTCCCCGAGCGTCTGACCGATCGCCCCGAATGTAGTGCCGGTGAAGACGCGGCCGTCCTCGAGCACCAGTAGAGCTTTAGTCATCTGCGCCGCTCCTCCTCATCGCTTCGCTCTGCATCGTCGTCGGCGCGAGTCATCTGCGCCGCTCCTCCTCATCGCTTCGCTCTGCATCGTCGTCGGCGCGAGTCATCTGCGCCGCTCCTCCTCCAGCCAGTTCATGTATTCGTCCCGGTTGTTCGCCCGGAAGCCGGTGTCGATCTCGGTGCCCGACGGCAGCCGCCACCGGATCGCCAAAATTCCGTTGCGGGCGGCGACCTTACCGGCGACGCCGCGTTCGGTGCGGATGGCGGTGATGGATTCTTGCGGGATCCAAATCGGTTGCGCGCGAATGCGTTCAACCAGAATCCCCTCGGGATAGCGAATCAACATCGCCTTGCTCCGGTAGCCGAGATCGCCGACCGCGACCCGGTCGTTCCACGCCGGCGACAACGTGCAGCCCACGTAGAGGCCATGGGTGGTGACCTCCGGGGCACCCAGTGCGTCGGGCAGGGCCGGCAGTTCACCGATCAGGTCCACCTGCGCTTCGGCCCGGTGACGCCAACCCCGCATCATCAGCTGGATCACGACGGCCAGCACCACCACCAGCACCGCCGCGAAGATCAGCGATCCCACCATGGTGCCTGAATTCATACCGGGCACTTCCCATCCCGGGCGGTGACCTTCCCACGCAGCAGCGTCGCCGTCACCGTGGCCGGCAACGTCATCGACTCGTAGGGAGTGTTGTCCGACCGGCTGGCCAGTTCGGCCCCGGTGACCGTCCAGCTGCCCTCCGGATTGACGACGGTCAGATTCGCCGGCTCGCCCACCTCGAGGGGGCGGCCGTGGTCGGGCAGTCCGACAATGCGGGCCGGGTTCTCGCTCATCACCCGGGCGACATCGCGCCAGCTCAGCAAGCCCGGCTGCACCATCGTCTGCACCACCACCGACAGGGCGGTCTGCAGGCCCAGCATGCCGGGTCGCGCGGCGGCGAACTCCACGCATTTCTCGTGCTCGGCGTGCGGGGCGTGATCGGTTGCCACACAGTCGATAATCCCGTCGGCAAGGGCCTGCCGCAGCGCCAGCGCGTCGGAGGCCTCGCGCAGCGGCGGGTTCACCCGGTTGCGCCCGTCATAGCTGACCAACCGGGCGTCGTCGAGCAGCAGGTGATGCGGCGTGACCTCCGCGGTAATCGAAATGCCTTGTTCCTTGGCCCATTTCACGATCTCGACGGTGCCCGCGGTCGAGGCATGACAGATGTGCACGCGCGCGCCCGCGTCGCGGGCCAGCAGGGCGTCGCGGGCGACGATGGATTCCTCGGCGGCCCGGGGCCATCCGGCGAGTCCGAGGCGGGCGGCGGTGGGCCCTTCGTGCGCGACGGCACCGACGGTGAGCCGGGGCTCTTCGGCGTGCTGAGCGATCAGCACGCCGAGGCCGGTGGCGTATTCCAGCGCCCGGCGCATCACCAGCGGATCGTGCACGCAGATACCGTCGTCAGAGAACATCCGCACCTGCGCGGCGCCGGCGTGCATCATGCCCATCTCGGTCAACTCCACGCCGGCCAAACCGACGGTGACCGCGCCTACAGGATGAACATCGACCAGGCCGATCTGGCGACCGCGGTGCCAGACGTGGTCGGTCACCACCGGGCTGTCGGCCACCGGGTTGGTGTTGGCCATCGCGAACACCGCGGTATAGCCGCCCAGGGCCGCTGCCGCCGAACCCGTCTCGATGTCCTCGGCGTATTCGCGCCCGGGCTCACGCAGGTGGGTGTGCAGGTCGACGAACCCGGGCAGCAACACGTGGCCGGTCGCGTCGATGACGTCGGCAGTATCCGAAATGGCAAGCCCGGCACCGATCTCCGCGATCTGACCGGCGTAGCCGATTTCGTCGACGAGAACATCGACGGGATCCCCCTCGCCGTACAACCGGACGCCCCGGATCAGCACACTCATGCCACACCCTCTTTGTCCGCGGCCTCGGTCCCGACGAGCACATGGAACAGCACCGCCATCCGCACATGCACTCCGTTGGAAACCTGTTGCAGCACTGCCGATTGCGACGAGTCCGCCACCGAGGATGAAATCTCCATGCCGCGCAGCATCGGCCCCGGGTGCAACACCACGGCGTGATCGGGCAACAGCGCCTGGCGCCGGGCGGACAGGCCGTAGAGCGTCGAGTACTCGCGCACCGACGGGAAGAAGCCACCGTTCATGCGTTCCGCCTGGACCCGCAGCATCAGGACTCCGTCGGCGGCGGGAAGTTCCGCGTCGAAGTCGTTGGAGACGGTGACCGGCCACCCGTCGACACCCCGCGGCAACAGCGTCGGCGGGGCGACCAGCACCACCTCGGCGCCCAGCGTGTGCAGCAGCATGACATTGGAGCGGGCGACCCGGCTGTGCAGGATGTCACCCACGATGACGATGCGACGTGCTTCGATGCCGCCGAGCCGCTGGCGGATCGTCAACGCGTCCAGCAGGGCCTGGGTCGGATGCTCGTGCGTGCCGTCCCCGGCGTTGATCACCGATGGAGACCCATCGGCGACTCTGGTCCACTCCGCCAGCAGGTGCGCCGCCCCGGAAGCGGGATGCCGGATGATCAGCGCGTCGGCTCCCGCCGCACGCAGCGTCAGCGCGGTGTCGCGCAGCGACTCGCCCTTGCCCACCGATGATCCCGACGCGCTGACGTTGACCACGTCCGCGCTCATCCACTTGCCGGCCACCTCGAAAGACACCCGGGTGCGGGTGGAGTTCTCGTAGAACATGGTGACCACGGTGCGGCCACGCAAGGTCGGCAACTTCTTCACGTCGCGACCCACCAGCGCCTGCGCGAAGCGGTCGGCGTCGTCGAGGATCGCGATCGCCTCGTCGCGGGTCAGGTCACCGGCCGCCAGCAGATGTCTTGGGCTCATCGGGTGATCACCACGCCGTCTCGTCCGTCGTCTTCGGTGAGTTGCACGTGCACGCTTTCATTGCGCGAGGTGGGCACGTTCTTGCCGACGTAGTCGGCGCGGATCGGCAACTCGCGGTGCCCGCGGTCGACCAGCACCGCCAGCTGGACCGCCCGCGGCCGGCCCACGTCGCGCAGCGCGTCCAGGGCGGAACGCGTGGATCGTCCGGAGTACAACACGTCGTCGACGAGGATTACCAGGGCATCGTCGATGCCGCCGGCCGGGATCGAGGTTGCTTCCAACGGCCGCGGCGGTTTGATCATCAGGTCGTCGCGATAGAGCGTGATGTCCAGTGAGCCGTGGCCAACGTGCACGCCGCTGTATTCCGCGATGTTGGCCGCCAGGCGACCGGCCAGGGTAACCCCGCGTGTCGGAATTCCGAGCAGCACCACCCGGTTGGAATCCGGATTGTCCAGCGCGGTCTTTTCGATGATCTGATGCGCCATACGGGAAATGGTGCGACCGACATCGGCCGCTGACATCAATTCCCGCGGATCGTTGGCACCCATGCGAGATCTTGACCTCCTTCTCCGCCTCTCCGGACGGATCGTTAAAGGATGTCGACTGCCGGGCAGCCTAACACGGTCCGATGAGGGGTATGCGAGGCGCTCCGCTGCCGCGGGCCGCGATCATCGCCGAGCGGTTCACCGTGGTGGCCAACGTGCGAGGAATCGCGTCGACGAATTCGACGGTCTTGGGGGCTGGTACGGGGCCAGCCGGCTTTCGGCGTACTCAATCACCTGTTGTTCGGTCAGCGCCGCACCGTCGAAGCGTTGCACCCCCGCGTGCACCCGGCGGCCCTATGGCTCATCGGAGATTCCGATCACCACGACACCGGCGATGCCTGGGTGCCCCGCCCGAGCCGATTCCACTTCTGCTGGAAGGACATTGGCGCCGCTGCTGATTATCATGTCGGCGCGGCGTTCGACGATGTAGAGATAGCCGCCCTAATCCAGGTGGCCGATGTCGCCTGCGGGACGGAACCCGTCCCAGGTCGCCGACAACGGCGGCGCCCCACCCAGATAGCGGTAACCGCATCGGCGCGTGCAGCGAGACTGATCTACTGGCCGAACGAGATTTCGAGCAGGCTCTTCTTCTGCTCGGTGTATTCCTGTTCGCTCAGCAGTCCAGCGGCGCGCTGTGCGGCGATGTCGCGGATCGCGGCGGCAACGCCGGTCATGACGGTCCGCGGCGCTGCTATCACCTCAACCTCCTCGGCCGGCACATCCTCGTTAGAGCCGATGAGCTGAGCCGCCGCGGCGTTCTTCTGCCCGCCCGCGGCGGCCTGCGAACCCACCGTCGGTTGCCCGGCCATTGCGCCAATGCTCATCTGGTTCAACGTGTTCGACACGTTGCCTGATGCCGCCGGCCCCGCCGCCGGGTCCGCACCCGCCAACGGTGTAACCAGCGCGGTTGGGCGCACTTCGGCTGCAGCAGTGGCGATTTGGGTCCAGCTCGCGGGCACCGTCATTTTCCCGACCATGTTCGCCTGGCCGAGAGCCGCTGACAGCGTCGGCGTGGAAATACCGCCGGGGGGCAGGTTCGCAATGGGCGCCGCAAACGGCTCTACCCCCTCCCACTCGCTGATAGTCTCATCGTCATCGGAACCTGAAGCAGCGGTGAACGCGGCGAGAGGGAATTCCCCGAAGTTACCAATCACGTCTGCCGGTATGACCGCGAAAAGGGCCGAGGCGTCGATTGGCGCAATGAATAAGAGATCGAGCAAGAGCGTCACGAGTTCCAACTCGGCCGGTACCGACATCGCCGACAAGGCCTGCGGCACAACCGATATGGCATCTTGCGCAGTGCCGGCGAGGGTGCCGATTCGGCTTATCGCGGCGGCTTGGCCGGCCGTCCCGCCCGGGTCGGTGTTCTGCTGCGGAGGGGTGAAGGGAGTCAGCACCGACGCGGCTGCCGACGAGGCTGCGTAGTTGTACATCGCCATGCTGTCCTGCGCCCACATCTCGGCGTAAAGCGCCTCGGTGGCCGCGATCGCCGGTGTGTTCTGTCCCAGAAAGTTGGTCGCCACCAGCACCGCGAGCAGGCCGCGGTTGGCGGCGATCTCCGGCGGTGGCACCGTGGCTGCGAACGCCGCCTCGTAGGCGGCGACCGCGGTCCATGCTTGGGCGGCGGTCTGTTCCGCCCGCGCAGCGGTGGCGCTCAGCCATTCCACGTAGGACCCGGCCGCTACGCTCATCGCCACGGACGACGGACCCGACCAAGCCCCTTCCGTGAGTTCGGACACCGCCGACTGGTATCCGCTGATCGTCGTGTACAGCTCGTCCGCCACGCTCTGCCAGGCCTGTGCAGCCGCCAGCATCGGGCCCGCGCCTGGACCGGCATACATCCGCCCGGAGTTGACCTCCGGCGGATAGATCCCGAAATCCATTGCTGCGCATACCTCTTCTCGATGACCGCGGCAGTTGCCCGACGGGCGGTTCAGCGACCGAGCAGCCGGTTCTTCTGCTCGGTGTATTCCTCGTCGGTCAAAATCCCCTCGTCGCGGAGCTTGGTGAACTCACGTAGCTCGGCCGCGACTCCGGTGACCACTGCCCGAGGCTTGTCGCTGGGTGCCTCGTCGATTTCGCGAGATCCCGCCTTCTCACCGGCGGCCGCCGCAATTCGGGCGCGAGCGGCCCCGGTCGCCTTCATGGCCTCCTTGCCGGCGCTCCGGCCGGAACCAACCGTTCCGGCCATCGCTCGTCCGGCCATGCCCGCCATCGCCATCTGGGCGAGCAGGGTGCCTGTGCCGGCTCCCGCCGCCGGTGCGGCGGCGGCCCCGGACGGGGTACCGCCCAGCGCCGGCAGCGAGTACGCCACGGGGCGCACCGCCGGTGTCGCAGCGGTCCACGCTGGCGGCACCGATAACGCCCCGACGGCGTTCGCCTCGCCCAGACCGACCGACAGCCTCGGCGACGGCACCGTGCCACCCGGCAAGTTGAGCAGCGGCGCCGACAACGGCTTCACTGGCGCCAGCTCCGCGCCCGCGTAAGGTTCCACGCTATCCAACTCGCTGAGGACCTCGTCGCTGTGCAGACCCACCAGGGTGCTGTAGACGGCCACCGGAAGATTCACTATCCCGAGCACGGCGGCAGGCACGCCGATACCAATGGTAGCGATTCCCGCCGATACGCCGAAGGTGATGGCGGACAGATCGGCCAGCAGGGACAGCAGGAACAATGGGTCGTCCGCGGCCGCTGCCGGGGCCGCCGCGCTCTGCAGCGCGCTGGGCACCGCGGTGAAGGCTTGCTGGAGCGTGTTCGGCACGATGCCGGTGGCCTCGGCGGCGGCTTGGCCGGCCAATCCGCCCGGGTTAGTGGTCGACGGGGGTGGGTTGAACGGCGTCAGCGCCGTCGCCGCGGCTGACGAGGCTGCGTAGCCGTACATCGCCGCCGCGTCCTGGGCCCACATCTCCCCGTACTGTGCTTCGGTGGCCGCGATCGCCTGGGTGTTTATTCCGAACACATTGGTCGCGACCAGGGTCATCAGCTGACTGCGGTTGGCCGCCACGATCGGCGGCGGAACCGTCGCCGAAAACGCGGTTTGGTAGGCAGCGGCCGCGGCCTTGGCCTGGGCGGAGGTTTCTTCGGCCTGTGCGGCGGTGACTCGCAACCACGCCGCATACGACGCCGCTGCAGCGCTCATCGACGCCGACGACGGCCCCAACCAGGGACCAGCGGTCAATGCCGAAACCACCGACCTATACGAATTCGCCGCCGAATGCAGTCCGGCGGCGAGCGCAGCCCACGCCTCGGCCGCGGCCAACAACGGTCCTGACCCAGCACCGGCAAACATGCGGGCCGAGTTGACCTCCGGCGGATAGCTCCCGAAATCCATGGCTCGTTGCTCCCCTGTAATTCACCCCGGTCAAGGCGAGCTTATCGGCACCGCTCATGGTGCGCGACCGGACAGCGAAACCCGCGCGAGTCCACGCTGTATTGGCTGGACGGGTGGCGCCGTGCATTCGGCGACGGTTGCGCCGCAACAAGTTTCGTCGCTTCAGAGACTTCGCCACACCGGTCTCGGTTGGAATAACGGTGCGTCGGGCGGTGCGCCTCGGGGCGAAAAACGGCCGCGCCAACCACTTTCAGAGCGCGGAAGGGCCCCGCCCGCCCGGACAGGTCTACCCTGGTGAAAATGAACTCCCCCAGTTCCTCCCCACATATCGACTTCGACGCCCTCTACCGCGGCGAGAGCCCGGGCGAAGGCCTTCCCCCGGTGCACACGCCCCCGTGGGACACCAAGGCCCCCAAAGAGAGCGTCATCGCGTGGCACAACGCCGGGTGGGTGCACGGCGACGTGCTGGACATCGGCTGCGGTCTCGGCGACAACGCGGTCTATCTGGCCAAACAGGGATATCACGTGACCGGTCTGGACATCTCACCGACGGCGCTGTACACGGCGCAACGGCGAGCCCGCGACGCCGGAGTCGACGTCACATTCGCCGCCGCCGACTCCACCAAACTCGACGGGTACGCCGCAGCGTTCGACACCATCATCGATAGCGGCATGTTCCACTGCCTGGACGACGACGGGAAGCGCAGCTATGCGGCCGCAGCGCACCGCGCGACCAGGCCGGGCGCGAGCCTGCTGATTAGCTGCTTTTCCGACGCCACCGCGCCCAGTCCGGACTGGCCGCGACCGTCGGTGTCCGAGCACACCCTGCACGACGTCCTCGGAGGGGCCGGTTGGGAGATCGACACGGCAGATCAGGTCACGCTCAACCGCGACATGGACGGCACCGAAGTCGAGATGACGTTCTGGTACGTCCGCGCGCTGCGCCGCGATTAACGATCAGGGTCGCAGCCGCGGCGACCCTCGTGCGCCCAGGCCAGCATGTCCGGTGCACCCAGCTGGTTGATTCTGTGGTTGTAGCGCCGGTACTCGTGGTAGGTGAAGTACTCCTGCCACTCCCCGTTGCCACCGCGACGGAAGAACTGTTCATCGCTGCGCCAGATCCCGTCAGTCGTGTTGGGTGCGACTTCGGCTGCACGGGAACGCATTTCACCTAGCGTGGCGTAGTGAGACAGCTCCTGGGCACGCTCGCGGGCCAGATCGTAACCGAGCACCCGGGCCAGTCGCACCATCTCGCCCACCAGGTCTGCCTGATAGTCGGCGTAGTGAAACAGTGCCACGTTGGGCAGGTGCCGCCGCTCCCAGACCTTGGCGAACTGGTCCATCACATTGGCCAGGGTGCCGATCCCCTTGGGCGGAGTGAATCCCACCCCCGGGGGTGGCAAAGCCGGACCCTCCATCCAGTGCCGGAATTCGTCCATCACCGCGCGCCCGGGTCCCGGCTCAGGATCCGGCGGTCCCAGCCGCTCTGCCTGCGGAACCGCCGCCTCGTGCAGCATCCTCACCCGGTCGCGGTCCATGTTGACCGTCTGGTGCAGCATCGACACCGCCGCGTCGCGCGGATCGCGTCCCACGCACAGGTACGTCACACGGTCGTCGAGCACCAGGCCGTCCAGCGGCGTATGCGTCTTGATGAACCGCCGATGGCGCTGAGCGTTCAGGGTCGCGATGACCTCGTCGAGTGGGCGGATGGTCTGGTCGAGCCACGGTGACACGGTCGAGAGCGGCCCGGGCAGCTCGGGCCCGTCGAAGATGATCAGCGACACCAGTCGCTGCGTCCAGGTCATGCCGCATTTCGGTGGGGTGGAGATGATGATGTCGCCGTCGCGCAATCGCAGCGCATCCCAGCGCAGGTTGTCAGTCATCAACTCGCGGTACAGCACCCGGTCGCTCACCATGGTCTGCTCACCCGACGGGCCTTCACCGATGCGCCTCATCACTGCGACCGCCTGATGATGTCGAAGAGAATGCCCTCGACGGTGACCCCGGGCGCGAACGCGAACGCTACCCCCGTCGAGATGGGTTTGGCCGACTCCGCCTGCCGCACCATCATTTCCAGTACGAAGATCAGCGACACGCTGAGCATGTTGCCGAAACGGGCCAGCACGTCCCAGCTGTGTGCCGCCTCCTCGGCGGAGATGCCCAGCGAACGCACGGACTGCTCGATGATCTTCGGCCCGCCGGGATGAACTGCCCACAAGTCGATGTCGGATTTCGCTAAACCATTGTCTCGCAACATCTCTGATACCACGGGTTCCACTCCGCGATAGATGTAGTCGGGCAGGTTCTCCGACAGCTCACAGGTGATGCCGTTGTGGTTGACGCCCAGCACGATCCCATCCTCGGCGTCGTCGAGCAGGCGGGTGAAGCTGCTGCGAATCACCACGCTGCCCGCCGGCAGCGGCTGCTGAACCTGGCCGGCCCCGATCAGCAACGCCCCGCAGCCGTCGCCGAACAGACTGTGTATCACGACGTCGTTGATGTCATCGGCGAAAACAGCATTCACCGAACACAATTCGATACACACGACCAGCGCCTTCATGCTGGGATGCGCGCGCACGTAAGTTGCGGCCGTTCGGATCGCGTTCATCGCGGCCGCGCATCCCATGAAGTTGATCACCACCCGTGACACCGAACGGGACAGTCCAAGTTCCTTGACCACCGCGACATCCACTCCGGGCGCGATGAAGCCGGTGCTGGTGGCGAACACCAGCAGACCGATCTCGTCCACCCCGTACGGCAGGCCGGCCAGGGCACGCCTGGCCGTGTCCACCGCCAGTGGAACCGCGTGGGCGAAGAATAGATTCATCCGGTCCCGGATCGTCGCGGGATTGCGCCGGAACGCATCGAACTCCGGATCCAGCGGATCGATGGCCATGCGGCGGGTGTCGATCCGCGTCTTCTGATAAAGCCGCGGAATGCGTTCCCGCTGTGCGGGTTCGATGAAATACTGCGCCACACGCGCGGCGGCCGTGGTTTGACCGACCTCGCGCTGGGGCCCGCCGGTCGCGATGCCCTCGATCACCGCGACGGTGGTCGGGGGCGCGGGCGGCAATTGAGCCAGCTCAATCTCGGACTGGTCGGCGCATGGCAGCACCGTGCCGCCCTCGGCTGTGGTGCTCATACCGACCCGATTCCGACGAAGCCGCCGGCCACGTAGTTCACGCTTTCCTTCCAGGCCGCAGGCGAGAAGTGCTCGCGGAATAGACCCCAATTGCGTTCTCTGGCAACACGCGACGGTGACAGTAGGTAGGTCCGGCACAGCTTGGGCAACCGGTCGGTGAGGAAACTCTTCGCGGGCAACCACTCGACACCGGACTTGGCCGCCTCTTCGCGCAAAACGTCCTCGGTGACGATGTTGGCGAATCCACTGCGCTGGAACGGCAATACGTGATGCACGCGGTGTGAGCTCAGCCCCGCCGACAAGAAGCAGTCGACATACCGGTTGCCGATCACGGTCAGGTCGTTCGCATGCTCGACCTGGTCGACACCCCAGTCCAGTACGTTGACCGCCGGCGGGTGATCGTCATCCTCGAACTCGTGGCTGGCCACCACCAGGAAGGTGCTGACCCACAGCGTCGCGACGAATTGCAAAGCCCAGGACCAGAAGTCGCCGGCTGCCAGGAAGACGATCATCTCGCTCACCAGCAGCAAGCGGACGCCGGCGGATCCCAGAAAGTGCGGCAGCGCGTTGCGCCAGCTGCCGTAGCCTTCCTTGACACCCACCCTGCGGGTCATATTCCACACGTCGGCGAGCCGGACGGCCATGCCGGTGACCAGGTGGCCGAATTTGTGCAGGGTATGCACCGGCACGCGATACAGCCGTGGCAGCCGCATCATCATCGTGAACACGTTCTTCTTGATGTCGACGTCGCTCTGAGTGTAGGGGTGATGCAGCAGCGTATGCCCGTCGGCGACCACCAACGCCAGCGCTATGTAGTTCAAATCGAAAGTGTTGGAAAGCACCCGGTTCAGCCCTCGCTGGGCACGGTGTAACGCGTAGTGGCCGTATCCCACCAGTGAGCTGCGCAGTAGCACCATCGCAGTCACGAACGCCCACAACGGCATCCAATTCGGTTCGACCAGTCGCAGCGCCTGAACCGCGAAATAGGCGACCGCCAGCATGGCGACCACGATGTTGAAAAGCCGGTCCATTCGTTTGATTCGGGCAGCCAGCCGCGGCTCGGTCAGTCTTGCCTTCACCCGGTGCATCAGGTCTTCTTTGTTGTCGAAACGGTAGTGCGGGGTGTCGCGCCAGCTGTTGAAGCCGTCCTTGAAAAGAAACGGCGGGGCATTGTGCTTGGGATGAATGTCGCGCGGTGTCGCCTCTCGGCCCAATGAGTATTTGCGTTGCAGGATCCGCTCGACGACGGCCGGGTCCCGATGATAGGACGCGATAATCGCCGTGATGTCACGGTTTTTGGTACGACCGATGAAGAACGCACCGCCGGGATGTTTCGATATCCAATCGCTCAGGTCGTAGGCCTGTCCGTTGTATACCCAGACATCTGGCAGCACAGGGGGCCCACCCGGTGGGGGCCCGGGGTGTGGACCCGGACCACGCTCCTGTAATTCGGGGAGGTCGTTGGTCATTCGTGCTCCTGCAGGTCTGTTGGGGTGAGAACGGCTGCGCACCGGTGGTTCCGGCGAGCTGGCCCCAAGCGTGGGAGCGCGGCCTTGAAGGATTCTGTGCGGATTCTCAACGGACTGGCGAGCCGCGAAACCGCCGCGGCCGCAAGCACGCCCACCCGATCCTAGGCATGGTGAGAATCTCCTGTGCCGTCACAAGCCAGCCCCCCGTCGCCCCCGATCGAGCCGAACCGCGGTCGGGAACCGACCCACGGAGCAGGCGCAGCCGCCATGCCTTAGGCCGGTTCCCGATCCGGAGTTCACTACCCTCCCGAGCTGCTATCCGGCCGGATTCGGGATGGTTACCGGGGCTCCCCAGTTCGACAATGTGATCGTGACGTGGCCCTGGTCCTTGTCGATCACCATCCGCACCAGGTAGGCTCTCGGCGGCGTGCCGGGCGCTCCCGGCGCCTTCACATCGGCGATGTACAGGGTGACCGGCAGCGGGCCCTTCGCGTCCTTACCGATCTGCGGCACCAGCGGGTCGATGATCGCTGGGTCGATGGTCCCGGTCACCTTCATGGTGGCGACGCCGTCGATCGTTTCGTTCCCACCGGACTGCGGGTTGGCGACCTTGCCGACGACCGCGCCGATTCCCTTGTCCTTGTCCACAACGACGCCGGGATCGTAGATCTTGTCCGCCGGACCTACGGACGTGTAGGCCCCCGCCTCGTTCTTGGTGTACATCGTCTTGTTGGTGACGACGAACTGCTTGGGTACCGCCGGCGTCTTGGGCTGCAGCCTGATCATGGCGTCACCGACGGCCTGGCCGTTGCCCTGCGGTTGGTTGGTCACGTCAGCGTTGACGGCTTCCATCGGCAAGGTGGTGATGTTGGTGGTCTGCAGGTTGACGTGCAGGGAGCGCAGCGCGGTGGTCGCCTTGGAGGCGTCCTGCAGAAGTTGCTGCGCTTCCGGCGACGGGGCGGCGGATGTTCCGGATGCCGCCCCGGACGACGTCGCAGCAGAGGTTCCCGATGAACCCGAAGTCTGGGAGGTCGCGGTTGAGGATTTGTGTCCACATCCGGCGACCGCTGCGACGAGTGCTGCCGCGAACACGATCGCGACAACGGGAGTCGAGCGTCGACGGGAGACACGTCGGTGGGAGATTTGCGCTTGTGACATCAAGCCATTCATGGCCAGCCTTTGCTGAGTAATCCAACCGGTGGTGATGAGCAGCCAGTCGCTGCCCTCGTCGTACGGCATGAGCGCAGCCCGGTGTACCGACCAGCGCTCACTGGTCGCGGATCTCGGTGACTGCCCACCCGCACCCTGGTTCACCAGCAACGACTCCGTCTTTGACGGCCTGCCGCAGCCCTCACAGCACGTTCCCCAGATTGCTTTTGCCGGAGAGCGCGACAGTAACACGAGGCCGATGCGCTGCAAACAGATTCGCGGAATTAACTGTCGCCGGATCGGCGCCGGCGCATCGGGCCCCGCTGATCTTTGCGGAGTTCATACGGAATTCAGATGAGCGCACGCGCTGCTCCCTGGGTCCGGGCAGTTGATTCGACCGGTTAACCTGAGCCCAGTGAATCTCGACGGCAACCAGGCAACGATCCGCGAGGTCTGCGACGCCGGACTGCTCTCGGGAGCGGTCACCGTCGTATGGCACCGCGGAGAACTGTTGCAGGTCAACGAGGTCGGCTACCGCGACCTCGAGGCCAAATTGCCGATGCAGCACGACACCCTGTTTCGCATCGCATCCATGACCAAACCGGTCACCGTGGCAGTCATCATGAGCATGGTCGACGAGGGCAGACTGGCACTCACAGATCCGATCGCGCGGTGGGTTCCGGAGCTGGCTGACATGCAGGTGCTCGACGACCCGCACGGCCCGCTGGACCGGACCCGTCCCGCGCGGCGCGCCATCCTGATCGAGGATCTGCTCACTCATACCAGCGGCCTGGCCTACGGCTTCTCGGTGACCGGACCGATCTCGCGGGCCTACCTGCGGCTGCCTTTCAATCAGGGCTCGGACGTGTGGCTGTCCGAGCTGGCCGCCCTGCCCCTGGTGCATGAACCCGGCGAAAAGGTGACCTACAGCCACTCGATCGACGTGCTGGGAGTGATCGCGTCCCGCATCGACGGCAAGCCTCTGCACGAGGTGTTCGACGAGCGGGTGCTGGGCCCGGTGGGCATGCCCGACACGGGGTTCTTCGTGGCGCCCGCTTCGCGGCCGCGGGCGGCGACGATGTACCGGCACGACGAAAACGATCAATTGCGGCATGACGTGATGGGGCCGCCGCACGTCAAGCCACCGTCGTTCTGCAACGCAGGCGGCGGCTTGTGGTCGACGGCCGATGACTACCTGCGATTCGTGCGGATGCTGCTGAATGACGGTTGGCTCGACGGTGTCCGGGTGTTGTCGCTCGAGTCGGCGCGACTGATGCGCACCGACCGGCTGACCGAACAACAGAAGCGGCACAATTTTCTCGGCTCGCCGTACTGGGTCGGCCGCGGATTCGGGCTGAACCTTTCGGTGGTGACCGACCCGGCCAGGGCTGCGCCCCTGTTCGGGCCCGGGGGCGTCGGGACATTCAGCTGGCCCGGCGCATATGGGACATGGTGGCAGGCCGACCCGAGCGCGGACCTGATTCTGCTGTACTTCATCCAGTACTGCCCTGACCTGACGGTGAACGCGGCCCAGGCCGTGGCCGGTAAACCGGTTTTGGCCAGACTGCGAACCGCGCAGCCCAGATTCGTCCGCCACACTTATCGGGCTCTGGGGTTGCTGTGAGCGGCTTTTCCTACCAGCGGCCGCCGACGCACCTTGAAGGCGCGCGGTTGCTGTTGCGCCCAGCTGTTGTCGAGGATGCCGGCGAGATATTCGACGGTATCGCGCGCGACCGCGAGGTCACCCGCTTTCTGTTGTGGACAGCGCATCCCGACGTCGTCGAAACCCGGCGGGTGCTCATCGAACAGCTCATCTCCACCAAGGCAGAGCGGAATTGGGTGATCACACTGCGCCGCAGCGATGAGATTGTGGGATTGATCAGCTGCCGGCGCCCGGTGAGCTACTCCGTGGAGATCGGCTATTGCCTCGGACGGCGTTGGTGGGACATGGGTTATATGTTTGAAGCGATCGAGCTGCTGCTGAACCAGCTGGCGGCCGACCCCGGGGTGTACCGCGTCTGGGCCACGTGCCATGTCGACAACTCGCGTTCGTCGCGGCTGCTCGAGCGCGCAGGGTTCACGTTGGAGGGCAGGCTGCGCCGCCACGCCGTGTACCCGACCATGGGGCCGGATCCGCACGACAGCCTGCTCTACGCCAAGATCCTGCGCTGAGTCGCTGCGCCATCTGGGCGCCGAGCGTGAAGCTGGCCGCACGTTCGGCGGTCAGGCAGCCGGTCAGCCGGCCAGGCAGTCAGCCGTCAATTCACCTGCACGGTGTGCTCGTTCGCCAACATCGGTGCCTCCGGTGCCCTCGCGGGCTCGGACGAGCCGTTAGCCGACACTTTGGCGGCGCGAGTGACCGCCGCGCGCGCCGCCTCCATGCGGGCCAGCGCCTCCTGAGTGAACACCGACAAACCAAGCTCGTGGTTGTAGCCGTGAATCTCTTTGACGTCGAGCTGGGCCAGGAAGTAGACGATCTCCTTGGACACCACCTGCCCCGGCACCAGCACCGGGAAACCCGGCGGGTAGGGCACGACAAAAGTGGTGGAAACCAACGTCTTTCCCTCGGCGATCCGCCGACCCGCCGTGCCGATTAACACGTATTCGCGGTCCTTCTCCTCGTACCCGGCGTAGAAGGCCGAGCGGGTGTCGCCATACACACTGCCCTCATCGGGCCGGAACGCCACGTCGAACTCGCTGAAGTCGGGCAGGTGCGGCAGATCCTCGGTGATCTCCTCGACGCGGCGTTCGTGCAGCGCCCAGTCGGCAACACTGGCCGCGGCCTTGGTGCGGTCGAAGTCGGTGGCGACCCGGCGCAGTACGTCGAGCAAGTGGTGGACGCTCGACCAGGTGACGCCGATGGTGAAGATCAGCAGCACACTGTTGATCGAGGTCTTGTTGATCTGGATGCCGAAGCGGTCCATCAGAATCTTTTCGCGGAAATCGTATCCGTTCATCCCGGTCTTGCCGAGGAACAGCGTGACCCGCGTCGGGTCCAGCACGAACTGGTCCGAACGCCAGGCCTCGTTCCACTCGTCGAGTGCACCCTGCCTGACCTCGCGGTAGGAACTGACGTGCGATGCCCGGTACTCCTCGGGCACCAGATCCGCCTCGTCGAGGATGCGGAACCACTTGCTGATCAACCGGTCTTTGCGGACCCGGTGGCGGAACACCAGCGCCATGTCGTAGGTCTGGCGGACCAACTGGAAACCTTCGATGTCGACCTGACGGCGAGCCAGGTCCAGTGATGCCAGCAGTTGCTGGTTCGGCGACGTGGAGGTGTGCGTCAGGAAGGCCTCACCGAATGCGTCGCGGGCGAGTGCGTTGAAGTCCTGGTCGCGGACGTGGATCATCGACGCCTGCCGGAAGGCCGACAGCGACTTGTGCGTGGAGTGGGTGGCATAGACCCGCACCCGGGCCTTCGCGGGGTCGGGCAGCAGTCGGTGGTTGTCCCACTCCGAGCGCGGCACACCTTCCATCGATGCCTGCCAATTGCGGTATTCCTCAGCGTATTCCGGCGATCCCAGCATCTGTTCGAGCCGCTCGGCGGCGACCATCGCGGTGCGTTGGCGGGCCCACGGGACGGCGGTGGCGAACGCGTACCACGCCTCATCCCATAGGAAGACGATGTCCGGCTTGATCGCCAGCACCTCCTCCATCACCCGCCGCGGGTTGTACACGACGCCGTCGAAGATGCAGTTGGTGAGCAACAGCATGCGCACCTTGTCCAGATGGCCGGCGGCTTCGAGGTCCAGTAGCGCCTTCTTGATGGTGGTCAGCGGCACCGCGCCGTAGATGGCGAACTGCGGCAGGGCGTAGGACTCCAGATAGCGCGGGTAAGCGCCGGCCAGCACCAGACCGTAGTGGTGCGATTTGTGGCAGTTGCGGTCGATCAGCACGATGTCGCCCGGCCGCGTCAATGACTGCACGACGATCTTGTTGGCGGTCGAGGTGCCATTGGTGACGAAGTAGGTGTGGTTGGCGTTCCAGGTGACCGCGGCCTTGTCCATGGCCTTCTTGATGTTGCCGTGGGGGTCCAGCAGCGAGTCCAACCCTCCTGAGGTGGTGGATGTTTCGGCCATGAAAATGTTGCGGCCGTAGAACTCGCCCATGTCCTGCAACGACTTCGAGTTGAAGATGCTGGCGCCGCGTGCGACGGGAAGAGCGTGGAACTGGCCCACCGGCGCGGCGGCATAAGCCCGCAATGCGTCGAAGAAGGGCGTGGCGAATCGGTTTCGCAATCCGGCGATCACCGTGCTGTGCAGGTCGGTGACATCGTTGAGCCGGTAGAAGGTGCGGTCGTAGACGTCGGGCTCGTCGTCGCTGCCGGCGGCGATCGACTCGTCGGTGAGCAGATAAAGGTCGATGTGGGGCCGCAATTCGCGGATCCACTCGCCGCACTCGACCCAGTCGTGCGAGCGGTCGGATACCCTGGATATCGATGTGTCGTCGTTGGCGCCCAGCAGCGTGTTCATCAGGGGCACCCGGTCGCGTGACCGGAGCGGCAGATCGTGGCGGATGATCGCAGCCTGGATCTCCCCGTTGAGCGCCACCGCGGTGATGGCATCCTCGACGCTGGGCGCCAGCAGGATTTCGAATTGAATGTCGTCAGCCGCGTTGCGCAGCGCACGCAGCGCTTCGGCCAGGCAATCGGGTGCTGTGCACGGGGAATCGTCGGCCAGCAGCACCGTGTAGAACTGCTGCTGTTTGGCCTGCGCCACCAGCTCCTGGTCGGCGAGCGGTGCTGAGAGGTCGAATAGCGCTGTGCGGTCGCCATATTCGGATAACAACCGCACTGCTTGCGACACCTCTTCGGCAAGCCGCACCGTGGACAGACTTTCCAGGTGCGCACGGAAGGTGGCCAGGTTGTCCGCGCCCGGGTACAACCAGTACCGCTCGTAGGCGGCGATGCGGTCCATCAGCCGCTTGACCTTGGCCAGGTCGTGAGTCTTGTCCAGCCCGGCCAGGTCAACCTCGGACAGGTGGCGGCACGCGTCGTCGAGCAGGTTCCAGGTGTCGACGCGGGTGTACGACGGGTTGGCCACCGCCGCCAGCGCGGAGACGCGCAGTCGTCGGGTGCGGGCACTGTCTCGATTCATGTCGTCACCTGTTCTCGAGCGTCAGTGCAGCTCGTAGGTATCGCGGGAGAGTTGGAAATAATGGCCCGCACCGCTGTCGGTGCAGGTGATGCCGGATGGTTGGCTTTCGCAGGTGACCGAGCTGAGCGAGTGTGTCTGGCCGTACTCCAACACCGGATACCCGGTGCCTTTCACGGTGTCGCTGTGACAGGTCATCTTGGCCGCACTGCCCTGGCGCATGCTGATCCGGTCCCCGAACGCTCCCATGCAGGGATTCGGTCGCGGCGGGACCGGATAGGTGTGGTTACCGACCTCGCAGTCAACCAGGACTGAGCCGTCCAACGAGCCCATCGCGCAGTCGATGTTCCCCGACGGCGTCTGGAAGAAGTCGAAGCCATCGGCGTGTGCGGTGCCCGCGGACGCCATTGCCAGCGCCATCCCGGCAGTGGTCAACGTGACCATGGCTCTGATTGACCTCAATGTCGACCGCTTTCCATTGGTAACCAACGGTCATTGTGTCGCGCCCGCGCGCAAAGCGCGAACGTTTCGCCCGGGAATTTCGCGCTGCAGGTCCGAGACGAGGGTCAGTCTACTGACTCGTCGCCAGCGTCGATGATCTGCCGATTGCCTTTGCCGAGCGGGTTTTCCATCCACTTGAACAGCGGCAGCTGGGGAAGCTCGAAGCGCCGCCCGGGCAGGTCGGTGACGTCGCCGAGCGACCGCACCACACCCTGGGTCAGTCCCATGATGGCGGCCATCACCGGCAGCAGCGGCTGCAGCGGCTTGGCGGCAGTGCGCACCGTGCTGATCCGGCGGGCCAAGATCAGGCGTTCGACGGTGTGATACACCGCCGCACCGACACCCAGTCCGAAGATCGCAAGCACCGACGCAAGGATGGTCCAGCCGAAGGCGGCACTGATCACCGCACCGACGACCACCGCCACCGCCGCCAGCACTGCCATGACCACACGCATTTCCAGTCGTGTCACGAGGCACCCTCCTGGACGGCTTGCGCGGCCGCCCGGATCTGCGGCGTCACCAGCATGACCTGGCCCAGCACGCCGTTGATGAAACCTGGCGAGTCGTCGGTGGACAGTTCCTTGGCCAACTCGACGGCCTCGTCGACGGCGACCGGTTCCGGCACGTCGTCGGCATAGAGCAGCTCCCACACCGCGACCCGGAGGATGGCGCGATCCACCGCGGGCAGGCGGTCCAGCGTCCAGGACTGCAGGTGCGAGGTGATCAGCTCGTCGACATGAGCGGCATGTCCGGCGACCCCACGGGCGACGACGGCCGTATAGGGAAGCAGCCGGGCCACATCCGGATTCGACTCGGCCAGCGTGGTCCGCATGTCGACCATCTCCGCCGGGCTCAGACCGCGGGCCTCGGCCTCGAACAGCAGATCCACGGCGCCTTTGCGCGCCTGGTGCCGCCCTTTGACAGGGCGGTGAGCTCGTTGTTTGCTGCGTTTCCCGTCAGGCATGGTCAGGTGTTGACCCGCCCCAGGTAGCTGCCGTCGCGGGTGTCGACCTTGAGCTTGTCGCCGGTGTTGATGAACAACGGCACCTGGATCTCCGCGCCGGTCTCCACCGTCGCCGGCTTGGTGCCCGCACTGGACCGGTCTCCCTGCAGACCGGGCTCGGTGTGGGAGACCACGAGTTCAACCGACACCGGCAGCTCGATGTAGAGCGGCGCGCCGTTGTGGAACGCGACCTGCACGGGCATGCCTTCCAGCAGGAACCGCGCGGCCTCACCGACCAGCGACTCCGGCAGCGGGTGCTGCTCGTAGTCCTGGCTGTCCATGAACACGAAGTCCGACCCGTCGCGATAGAGGTACGTGGTGTCGCGCCGGTCCACCGTGGCGGTGTCGACCTTCACACCGGCGTTGTAAGTCTTGTCCACAACCTTGCCGGACAGCACGTTCTTCAGCTTGGTCCGCACGAAGGCCGGACCCTTGCCGGGCTTGACGTGCTGAAACTCGGTGATGGTCCACAGCTGGCCGTCGATCACCAGGACGAGTCCGTTCTTGAAGTCAGCAGTGGTCGCCACGATCGGTAAATCTCCTACAGGACGGCCGGTTCCTGTAGAAACCGGGTCGACAATTCCGGGGTCTGCCCGGGGTGGCGCGAGGTGGCCGGTGTCTCCCAGGGCACCACCTATGTGTCCTGGATGCGGACACCGCCACGGCCGGGTGAATAGACGCCGGGCTCCACGGTCATGACGGAGCCCGAACGTAGTGTACCGGCGGATGCCGGCCCTTCGGGGACGTGCAGGCCACGTCGGGTCCCCGGCGGTGACATTCCCCACGCGGGTCAGGTCAGAACCGCGAGTTCCTTCGGGAACCGCGTCAACAGTTCGGGGGTGTGCGCGGCGTGGTGCGAGCCGGCGTCCACCGGTACCGCCAGGGTGTCCTCGATGCGGACACCGCCGCGGCCGGGCAGGTAGACGCCCGGCTCCACGGTCACCACGGAACCCGCCAGCAGGGTGCCGGCGGACGTCGCGCCGATGCCCGGCGCTTCGTGGATCTGCAGGCCCACCCCGTGCCCCAGGCCATGGCCGAAGTGATCGCCGTAGCCCGCGTCGGCGATGATCTGCCGCGCGGCGCCGTCGACGTCGCGCAGTTCGGCACCCGGGTGCAGTGCCTCGCGGCCGGCCCGTTGCGCCTGCGCGACCAGGTCGTAGATCTCGAGCTGCCAATCGGCAGCGTGGCCCAACACGAAGGTGCGGGTCATGTCCGAGTGGTAACCCGCCACTAGCGCACCGAAGTCGATCTTCACGAAATCTCCCGACGCGAGCACCGCGTCGGTCGGCCGGTGGTGCGGGATGGCCGAATTCGGCCCGGCGGCCACGATCGTCTCGAACGAGATCGCATCGGCGCCGTGATCGAGCATCAGGCCCTCCAGCTCGCGGCTCACCTCACGCTCGGTGCGCCCCGGCCGCAGCCCGCCGCTCTCCACCAGATCGGTGAGCGCGGCGTCGGCCGCTTCGCAGGCCAGCCGCAGCAGCGCCAGCTCGCCGGCGTCCTTCACCTCGCGGAGCACCTCCACGGTGCCCGATGCCCGCACCAATTCGGTGTGGTGGCCCTCCAGTTCCGCAGTCAGGGTGTCCAGTCCGTCGACCGTGACCACGTGACTTTCGAAACCGAGTCGTTCGACCCGGTCCTGTCCGGCCCGCCCGGCGAGGTACCGTCCGACGGCCCGCTCGATGGCCACCTCCAGATCAGGGGCTTGCTGCGCCGCCTGGGTGCGGTAGCGACCGTCGGTGGCCAGTACGGCCTCACGGTCGTCAGCAAACACCAGCAACGCGCCGTTGGAGCCGCTGAATCCAGATAGATACCGCACGTTTATCAAGTCCGTGACCAGCATCGCATCTAGTCCGGCGGCACGGATCTTGGTCTTCAGGTTGTGTCGGCGCTGGGAATGTGTCACGACCCTTGACCGTACTCGCTACGCTGTTTGCCCATGAACAAGTGGATGCTGCGTGGATTGGTGTTTGCCGCCGGGATGGTCGTTCTTCGCCTGTTTCAAGGGGCGCTGATCAACGCGTGGCAGACCCAGTCGGCGCTGATCAGCATTGTGCTGCTGACGATCTTTGTGATTTGCGCGGCGGTGTGGGGGACGATGGACGGCCGCGCCGACGCCAAAGCGAACCCCGACCCGGACCGCCGCGAAGACCTGGCCATGGTGTGGTTGCTGGGAGGGCTGGTGGCCGGCGTGGTCAGCGGCCTGGTCGCCTGGATCATCGCCATCTTCTACAAGGGCATCTACACCGGTGGTTTGCTCAACGAGCTAACCACGTTCGCGGCTTTCACCGCGCTGATTGTCTTCCTGTTCGCGATCGTCGGCGTGTCGATCGGCCGGTGGCGCATTGACCGCAACGCTCCCCCGATCGAGAGGCCCGATCACGACCCGCACCGCGACCGCTCCGGCGATACCGATGTGTTCACCGCCGTTCGCGCCGACGACAGCCCCACCGGCGAGATCAGGACATCGGGCGCCCAGACTGAGGAGCGGACCTCGTCGGTGGCCACCGTCGAGCGCGAGGCACCCACCGAGGTGATACGCACCGGCGATCACGCCAATGAGGACAAGACCGAAGTCATCCGCACCGGCGACCACAAAGATGAGGACAAGACCGAAGTCATCCGCACCGGCGACCACGGCAGTGAGGACAAGACCGAGGTGCTCAATCTCGACGACCAGACCAAGCCGCACAGGAAAACTAGCGAGTAGTCCCCCGAGCTGTCAGCACGCCTTCGCCTCGACGAGGCTGAACGGCGACGCGGTCGGAATCACCCGTGTCATTTTGAACCCGGAGCGCGCGAGCAACACGCTGTACTCCGCCGCGGTGCGTTCGCGGCTGCCATCCATACCCAATAGCATCTCGAGATCAGTCCACTTGCCGACGAAGTCGCGGTTGTGCTCGGGAATCACAAGCTCGATTAGGACCACGGTGCAGTCCGCACCGCCGCCGTTGCGCAGATTGCGCAAGATCGTCACGGCCTTATCATCGGGCCAGTCGTGAATGATGTGTTTCAGGACGTACAGGTCGGCCGCTCCAGGGACGCCCTCGAAGAATGACCCTCCCTCGACACGAACCCGTTCTGCCACACCCAGTTTCCGCAGCAGTGGCAACGCCCCGGCGGCAACGTCCGGGATTTCCAGGAGCACACCGCGAGCGGTCGGCGCCGCCGTCAGGATCGCGGCTAGCAAGCGGCCATGTCCGCCACCGACGTCCATGATCGTGGGGTACCGGGTGAAGTCGTAGGCGGCGACCACGGGGCGTTCCGCCATCTCCGAGATGCTGGTCATGGCGCCGTTGAAAAGCTCTGACAGATAAGGATTGTCGCTGAGGTAGTCGAAGAACTCCTTGCCGCGGAGACGCGGAATGCTCGCCCTACCGGTTCTGACCGACTCGGCAAGCATGCTCCAGTGCTCGCGATGCTGCGGCGATCCGTATAACAGCGCTGCGGCGGCCATCGACCCCGGAGCGTCGGTCCGCAGCGTGTCGGCGAGAGGCGTAAGGCCATAGGCGCCATTCGCGTGCCGGCGAAAAATGCCACGACTGCCCAGCGCCCGCAAAAGTCGGCTCACCGCATCGGGGTCGGCACCAACCTTTGCGGCAAGTTCATCGGGCTGCAGCGGCCCTGCGGCCAGCGCGTCGGCGATACCTAGTTCGGCAGCCGCTTCGATCGCTTGTGACGTCCATCCCGCCAGGATGAGTTCGATCATCGCAACCGGCGGCGGAGCGAGTCGCTGATGTATGCGATAGAGGCTATCCCGCAGGCGGTCAACCAGTTTCACCAACCGTACCGGCGGTACGCGCGTGGGTTGCATGGCGCTCATCCTCCCGTAGTAATATTTAGCGAGAGTTAACTAAATTGAATATAGTTGACTATATGGAAGGTGGAATGCTGGTGTCAACGGCTTCACGCAAGCGGCCGCGTCGAACGTATGACAACAGCCGTCGGAAGGCCGACGCCGAAGCTCGTCAACACCGGATCGTCACGGCGGCGACGACTCTCTTCGTCGAGCAGGGCTTCGCCGCGACATCGATCGACCAGATCGCGGCAGCGGCAGACGTCTCACCACAAACGGTCTATGCGGCATACGGGTCGAAGGCTGGCGTGCTTTCCCGGGCGATCGAGGTCGCACTCGTGGGCGACTACGGCCCAGAACCGTTGGCCGATCGACTGCCGCTGCTCGCCGATATATCGAGCGAGCCGCAACGCATGTTCTTCGCGACCGCCGCGCACTTCGTCCGAGAGGTGCACGAGCGGGTGGCGCCGTTGATGCAGGTGCTGTTGCAGGCGGGCCTGGACGAACTGCGCCTGAGGTTGACTCGCGAGATACGCGCTGACTGTACGCTGTGGGTGGCACAGCTGGGGCCGGCACTGCGCCCGAGCCTGACCGCAGATCAAGCTGCCGACATTTTGGCCACCATCCAGTCGCCGTACGTGTTTTGGACGTTCACCAACGATGTGGGATGGTCACCAGACCAATACGAGAAATGGCTGGCCGACGCGCTGCCCCGCCTGCTGCTGAGGCCGGAGCTGCTGCCAGAGTAGATTTTCCGCATGATGTGTTCGTAACACGTTACGGCTAGCTGCTTCTCGGGCGTCGCAAGTTCGCTAACGAGACACTCGGTGGAGCAGGGGCAACCTGTTGACTTGCTAGGCGGCCAGGTAGCGCAGGGCCAGCAGGTATCCCTGTACCCCCAGTCCGACGATCACACCGGTCGCGACCGGGCTGAGATACGAGTGGTGCCGGAACTCTTCGCGCGCATGAACATTGGAGATGTGCACCTCGATCAACGGTGCGCTCAGTTCCGCGCAGGCGTCGCGCAACGCTACCGAGGTATGGGTCAGGCCGCCGGCGTTGAGTATCACCGGTTCGGAAGCGTCGGCGGCCCGGTGTATCCAGTCCAGCAGTTCGGCTTCGCTGTCGCTCTGCCGCACAAGGACATTCAGCCCGAGTTCGGCGGCTTCGGCCTCGATCAGGACGACCAGGTCGTCGTGGGTGGTGCTGCCGTAGACGGCGGGTTCCCGCTTACCGAGCCGGCCCAGGTTTGGGCCGTTGATGACATTGATGGTCATGGGGCGCACACCCCGGCGTAGGCCGTCACCAACAGACCCGGGTCGGGTCCCACCAGACGGCCCGGCTTGGCCAGTCCGTCCAGAACCACAAAGCGCAGCACCCCGGCACGCGTCTTCTTGTCTCCTACCATCAGTTCCAGCAGCTGAGGCAGTGCGTCGTGGTCATAGCTGACGGGCAAACCCAGCGACGTGAGGATGTCGCGGTGACGTCGAGCGGTCTCGTCGTCGAGGCGGCCGGTAAGCCGGGCGAGCTCGGCTGCGAACACCAGCCCCACCGAGACGGCGGCGCCGTGCCGCCACTGATAGCGTTCCCGGCGTTCGATGGCATGGGCCAAAGTGTGGCCGTAGTTAAGTATTTCGCGCAGCTCGGATTCCTTCTCGTCGGCCGCGACCACTTCGGCTTTGACGACGATCGCCCGGCGGATCAGTTCGGGCAGCACGTCGCCTTCGGGATCCAACGCCGCCTGGGGGTCGGCTTCGATGAGGTCGAGGATGACGGGGTCGGCGATGAATCCGGCTTTGACCACTTCAGCCATGCCCGCGACGATTTCATTGTGCGGCAACGTTTTCAGCATCGCCATGTCGGCCAGCACGGCCAGCGGCTGATGAAACGCGCCGACCAGGTTCTTGCCTGCGTCGGTGTTGATGCCGGTCTTGCCGCCGACGGCCGCGTCGACCATGCCGAGCAGCGTGGTGGGCACGTGCACGATCGACACACCGCGCAGCCAGGTGGCCGCCGCGAAACCCGCGACGTCCGTGGCGGCCCCACCGCCCAAGCTCACCAGTGCATCCTTGCGCCCGAGTCCGATACGGCCCAACACTTCCCAGATGAACCCGACGACAGGCAGCTCTTTACCCGCTTCGGCGTCCGGGATTTCGACGCGGTGCGCATCGATCCCGCTGTCGGCCAATCGGGTTCGGATCTCCTCCGCAGTGTCCGCGAGTACGGGCTGATGCAGGATGGCGACCTTGTGCCGCCCGGACAGCAGCTTGTCCAGCTCGTCGAGCAATCCGGTGCCGATCAGCACCGGATAGGGCGGGTCCACGGCCACCTCGACGGTGACCGGTGCGTGCTCTGTCATTTGGCGGCCTCTACCGAAGTCGGGGTCTGCAGGCGCGACACGATGTAGCGGACCACGGCGCCGGGGTTGCGGCGGTTGGTGTCCACCCGGATGGTTGCCACCCGGCGGTACAGCGGAATGCGTTTGGACATCAGCTCGCGGAACTTCGCGGCGCGGTCGGGTCCGGCCAACAGGGGCCGCACCGTGTTGCCGCCGGTACGCCGCACGCCTTCGGCCGCACTGATCTCCAGGTAGACCACGGTGTGGCCGGCCAGAGCCGCGCACACGCCGGGGCTGGTGACCGCGCCACCACCGAGCGACAGCACACCGTCATGCTCCTCGAGTGCCGTGCGGATCACGTCCTCCTCGATGCGCCGGAACTCCTGCTCGCCGTCGGTGGCGAAAATGTCGGCGATGCTGCGACCGGTCTGCGCCTCGATGGCCGCGTCGGTATCGAGCAGGCCGACCCCGAGCGCCTTGGCTAACCGACGCCCGATGGTCGACTTCCCCGAGCCGGGCAAGCCCACGAGTACCGCCCTGGGAGCCATCCGGTCAGCTCCCGGCAGCCCGGGCCGCAGGCGCCTCGCGGTCGGCGACCGTGCGCAGGTAGGAGTCGATGTTGCGGCGGGTTTCGGCCAGCGAATCTCCGCCGAACTTCTCCAGCGCGGCGCGGGCCAGCACCAGCGCCACCATCGTCTCGACGACGACTCCGGCGGCCGGCACCGCACACACGTCCGAGCGCTGGTGGATCGCAACGGCCTCGTCGCCGGTGGCCATGTCGACGGTGGCCAGTGCGCGCGGCACGGTGGAGATCGGCTTCATCGCCGCGCGCACCCGCAGCGGCTGCCCGTTGGTCATCCCCCCTTCGAGCCCACCGGCGCGGTTGGTGGAGCGGACGACGCCGTCGGGACCCGGGTACATCTCGTCGTGGGCGCGGCTGCCGCGACGGCGGGCCGTCTGGAAGCCGTCGCCGATCTCCACGCCCTTGATCGCCTGGATGCCCATCACCGCGGCCGCCAGCTGGCTGTCGAGCCGGTTGTCGCCACTGGTGAAAGAGCCCAAGCCGACCGGCAGGCCCAGCGCCACCGCTTCGACGACACCGCCGAGTGTATCGCCGTCCTTCTTGGCGGCTTCGATCTCGCTGATCATCGACTTTTCGGCCGCTTCGTCATACGCGCGGACCGGGCTGGCATCGATGGCCGGCAGATCCTCGGCGCGGGGCGGCGGTCCGTCGTAAGGTTCTGACGCGCCGATCGAGATGACGTGCGAGAGCACCTCGACGCCCAGCGCCTGGCGCAGGAAGGCCCGCGCGACAGTGCCGGCGGCGACCCGGGCGGCGGTCTCGCGGGCGCTGGCGCGCTCCAGAACCGGGCGAGCGTCGTCGAAGCCGTATTTGAGCATGCCCGCGTAATCTGCGTGCCCGGGTCGGGGCCGGGTCAGGGGCTCATTGCGGGCGCTGTCCGCCAGCAGCGCCGGGTCGACGGGATCGGGGGCCATCACCGTTTCCCACTTGGGCCACTCGGTGTTGCCGATCTCGATCGCGATGGGCCCTCCCAGGGTCACACCGTGCCGCACCCCCGACAGCATGGTCACCACGTCGCGCTCGAATTTCATTCGGGCCCCGCGGCCGTAACCCAGGCGGCGGCGGGCCAACTCGTCGGCGATCTCGGTGGACGTGACCTCTACGCCGGCGACCATGCCCTCGACCATGGCCACCAGCGCGCGGCCATGAGATTCCCCAGCAGTGATCCAGCGCAACACCGGAACATCTTCCCACGTCCGCGGGCATGAGCTTGCACGCCCTTGAGTCTGCCGCCAGGGCGGAGAAGTTCGACTAGCGAGCGCCACACGGGCAGAGCCAGTGCGGGGCCGCGCGGCGCTACGCGATGGCCAGCGCCGTTGCCAGGCCCGTCGCCACACACATCGACGGCCCATGCGGCACGGCGTGCAGCCGCCACACCAGACCGATCGCCGCAGTCAGCAGCGGCGCCCCCAGCGCGGCCAGGAACCACACCTCGACACCGAAACAGCCGCTGATCCCGCCGAGGCCGATTGCGAGCTTGACGTCGCCGGCCCCCATCGCCGTCGGCGCCGCCAGATGCACCGCGAGGTAGATCGCGGCCAGCGCCGCTGCGCCCGCCAGGGCCGGCCCCGCACGACCGGCTAGCGCCGCCCCGATCAGGATCACCACGCCGCCGGGCAGCGTCAGGAAGTTGGGCAGCCGTCGCTGCCGAATGTCATAACAGCTCAAGGCGACCAGCCAGGCCATGACCAGCCCGATCCGCATGCGCGCAGGCTAATCCAGTTCTGACAGCGCGCAAGTCATGGCCTCGCGCGGCGCGGGCAGCCCAGTGAACTGCTCGACCTGCGCGAACGCCTGGTGCAGCAGCATCTGCAGGCCACTTAACACGCGGCCACCGGCGGCCTGCACCGCGGCGGCCAGCGGCGTGGGCCACGGGTCGTAGATGGCGTCCAACAGCACCGGGACCGTGGCGAAGGTGTCGGCGTAGCGGGCGGCGACGTCGGCGGGCAGAGTGCTGACGAGCACCCGCGCGGCGGCCACCGCGTCGGCCAGCGCGTCGTCGTCCAGGCCGCAGTGCCGCATCGCTAAGCCCAGGCGGGTGCCCAAGTCCACCAGCCGAGCCACCTTGTCGGCGTTGCGGGCCACTACCGTGATGCCGGTGACACCCAGCGTGGCCAGCCCCACCACAGCCGCCGGAGCGGTGCCGCCCGAACCGGCCACCAGGGCATGTCCCGAGGCCTGGCCGAGCGCGCCCGCCACGCCGTCGATATCGGTGTTGTCGGCGCGCCAACCACTCGGTGTCCGGACCAGCGTGTTGGCCGACCCGACCTGTTCGGCACGCGCGGTGCGTTCGTCGGCGAACCGCAAAGCGGCGAACTTTCCCGGCATCGTCACCGACACGCCGACCCATTCGGGACCGAAGCCGCCCACCAGGGCTGGTAATTGCTCGGCAGTGCACTCGATGCGGTCGTAGGTCCAATCGGTCAGGCCCAGTGCGCGATACGCCGCCAGGTGCAGCTGCGGGGATTTGGAATGCGCGATCGGCGAACCGAGTACCGCCGCTTTCCTAACACTCATCGCGCGGAATCGAGCACACCGTTGCGCTTGGCCAGCTCGATGTTCGCCAGATGCTGCTGATAGTCGCGGGTGAACAACGTCGTCCCCTGAGCGTCGATGGTGACGAAGTACAGCCAATCCCCCGGAGCCGGATGCTCGGCCGCGCGCAGCGCGTCCACTCCGGGCGAGCAGATCGCGGTGGCCGGCAGCCCCTCGGCCATGTAGGTGTTCCACGGGGTCCGCTGGGCACGATCGGCATCGCCGGTGGCGACTTCGCGCCGATCCAGCGGGTAATTCACCGTCGAGTCGAATTCCAGCTTGCGGTGTTCGTGCAGGCGGTTGTAGATCACCTGGGCCACTTTGGCGAAGTCCGGCGCATTGGCTTCCTGTTGCACCAGCGAGGCCACCACCAGGATGTCGTAGGGCGACAGGCCGATCGCTTTGGCGGTGTCTTCCAGCCCGGACGTCAGGTACGCGACGGTGCCGGCGCTGATCAGGTTCGCCAAAATCGTCTCGGCCGACGCCGCCGGGTCGATGTTGAAGGTTCCGGGCGCTATCAGGCCTTCGAGGCGGCGGTGGTCGTCGCGCAGCTCGGTAACCGGCTCGATCGCCCATTTCGGTACCTGCAGCGCCGTCGGCGGGCTCTTGCTCGCGGACGCGCGCAGATCGGCCACCGATACGCAGCGCTGGTTGCCGTTCAGGTCCACGCAGGTGGCTCGCGAGATCAGGGTGAGAATCCCGGGGGTGGTCTTGTTGGTCTTCATGTCGGTGGTGTCGTCGAGCTGACGCCCTTCCGGGATAACCAGCCTGCCCACCCTGCTGTTCGGGTCCGCCAGCCGCGCCACCGCATTGGCCGCCGGGATCTCGGTGCGCATCCGGTAGTAACCGGGCTGAATCGCCGAGATCGCGGCGTTGCCGTGCGCGGCATCGACGAACGCCCGCACGGTGCGCACCACACCGCGCTTGAGCAGCGTCTCGCCCACCGCCGTGGTCGAGTCGCCGGCCTGGACCTGGATCACGACATCCTGCTTGCCGTTGCCGGTGTAGTCGTCCTCGTTACCCGAAATCAGGTGCCACATCTTCGAACCAAGCAGAACCGCGGCTACTACGACGACAACGAGCAGGCCGGCCGCGAAACCGCCGGCGACGCGGCGCCGGCGACGGGTGCGTTGGGCCTTCTTGCGCTCGGCGCGCGTCCGGCGATGCCGGCTCGGCCCGACCGCCACCGGCTTGGCCTTCTCGCGCTCAGACATCGGAGACTTCCGCGGCGTAGTTGGCCTGGCCGGGCGAGGCGATCAGGGAGCGACGTTGATCCAGCCATCCCTGCAAGATGGCCACCGCAGCAGCCTGGTCGATCACCGAACGCTGCTGCTTGGCCCGGATCCCGGCGTCCCGCAGTGACCGTTGCGCGGTGACCGTGGTCAGCCGCTCATCGGCTAGCCGGACCGGGGTGGGTGCGATCCGTTGCGCCAACGCGTGCGCCACCTCGATGGCGTCCTGCGCAGACTGGCCGACGCGGTCGGCCAACGTGCGCGGCAATCCGACCACTACCTCGACCGCGTCGAACTCGGCCGCCAGGGCGGCCAGCCGGCGCAAGTGTTTTACGGACCGGTCGCGTCGGACGGTTTCCACCGGGGTGGCCAGGATGCCGTCCGGATCGCTGACCGCTACACCGATCCGTACGGTGCCCACGTCAACGCCGAGCCGCCGGCCTCTGCCGGGGTCAGATACGCCCGGCCGGTCCGGCTGGCGCTGCGGCGATCGCAAGGGCGGAGGAGCCGGGCGCTGCGGGTCGCCGCTTTGTGCCTGCGGTGTTTGGACCACTCAGCCGACCCGCGCTATCTCTGCCCGTAGCGCGTCCAGAGCCGCGTCGATGCCGTTCGGATTCTTGCCGGAGCCCTGGGCCAGGTCGGCCTTGCCGCCGCCACGGCCCTCGACCGCACCTGCGAGCTGTTTGACCAGGTCGTTGGCGTTCAAACCGAGATCCTGGGCGGCCTGATTGGCCGCCACGGCATAGGGAACGCTCGAGCCGTCGCCTTCGGCGATCAGGGCCACCACCGCCGGGTCGCTACCCAGCTTGCCGCGGATGTCGCCGACCAGGGAGCGCAGATCGGCCGCCGTCATGCCGGTCGACATCCGTTGCGCCACCACCCGCACGTTACCGATGCGCTCGGCGCCCGCGGCGGCATTCGTGGCGGCCGCGCGAGCGCTGGCCAGCCGGACCCGATCGAGCTCCTTCTCGGCCGCTTTGAGCCGCTCCACCAGGCCCGCCACCCGGGCCGGCACCTCTTCGGACGGTACCTTCAGCGACGATGCCAGCCCCGCCATCAGGGCGCGTTCCTTGGCCAGGTGCCGGAAAGACTCCAGTCCGACGTACGCCTCCACCCGGCGCACCCCGGAGCCGATCGAGGATTCGCCCAGGATGGTCACCGGGCCGATCTGCGCGGTGTTGTGCACGTGGGTGCCGCCGCACAGCTCGAGCGAGAACGGACCACCCATCTCGACCACGCGAACCCGATCCGGATAGGCCTCGCCGAAGAGCGCCATCGCGCCCATCGCCTTGGCCTTCTCCAGGTCCTCGAGGAAGGTGTGCACCTCGAAGTCGGCCTGCACGGCCTCGTTGGTCACCTCTTGGATTTGTGAGCTCTGGGCGTCGGTGAGCGGTCCCTGCCAGTTGAAGTCGAAACGCAGATAACCCGGGCGGTTCAACGATCCGGCCTGCACGGCGTTGGGACCCAGCACCTGGCGCAGTGCGGCGTGCACCATGTGGGTGCCGGAGTGACCTTGAGTGGCGCCCTTGCGCCAGCCCGGGTCCACCGCCGCGATCACCGTGTCGCCCTCGACGAACTCTCCGGACTCGACATTGACCCGGTGGGCATGCAGGGTCTTGGCGATCTTCTGCACATCGGTGACCGCGGCGCGGGCGCTTCCGCCCGAGCCGGTGCCGCTGATGCTGCCGGCGTCGGCGATTTGCCCACCGGACTCGGCGTAGAGCGGCGTGCGATCGAGAATGAATTCCACCCGGTCCGCACCGACCGCGTCCGCGTGCGACACCACCGGGACCCGTTTGCCGTCCACGAAGATGCCCAGAATTCTTGCCTCAGAGGTCAATTCGTCGAAGCCGGTGAACTCTGTGGGGCCGGCGTCGACCAGTTCGCGGTACGCGGTCAGGTCGGCGTGGGCATGCTTGCGGGCGGCGGCGTCCGCCTTTGCCCGCCGCCGCTGCTCGGCCATGAGTTCGCGAAAGCCCGCCTCGTCGACGGTCAGGCCGGACTCCGCGGCCATCTCCAGGGTTAGTTCGATCGGGAAGCCGTAGGTGTCATGCAGGGTAAAGGCATCGGAGCCGGATACGACGGTGGCACCGATCGCCCTGGTCGCGCCGGCTACGTCGTCGAAAAGCTTCGAGCCCGACGCCAGGGTCCGGTTGAACGCCGTCTCCTCGGCGACGGCGATGCGGTTGATCCGGTCGAAGTCGTCGACGAGCTCCGGGTATGACGGACCTATCGCGTCACGCACGGTGGCCATCAGGTCGCCGACGATCGGCGAATCCGAGTCATCCACGCCAAGTAGCTTGACGGAGCGGATGACCCGTCGCAGCAGCCGGCGCAGCACGTAGCCACGGCCGTCGTTGCCGGGGCTGACGCCGTCGCCGATCAGGATGGCGGCGGTGCGGCTGTGATCGGCGATGATGCGGTAGCGGACGTCATCAGCGTGGTTTCCCACGTCGTACCCGCGGGGCGCGCGCGCGGCGACCAGGTCGATCACCGGACGCAGCAGGTCGGTCTCGTAGACGTTGTGCACGCTCTGCAGCACCAGCGCGATGCGCTCGACGCCCATGCCGGTGTCGATGTTCTTGCGCGGTAGCGGCCCGAGGATCTCGTAGTCCTCTTTGGTCGTGCCCTCGCCGCGCTCGTTCTGCATGAAGACGAGGTTCCACACCTCGAGATAACGGTCCTCGTTGGCGATTGGACCGCCTTCGACGCCGAACTCGGGACCGCGGTCGTAGTAGATCTCCGAGGACGGCCCGCACGGGCCGGGAATCCCCATCGACCAGTAGTTGTCGGCCATGCCGCGGCGCTGGATGCGCTCGGCCGGCAGGCCGGCGATCTCCTGCCACAGCTGCGCGGCCTCGTCATCGTCGAGATGGACTGTCGCCCAAAGCTTTTCGGGATCGAGTCCGTATCCTCCGTCGGCCACCGGGTTGGTCAACAGCCCCCAGGCCAGCTCGATGGCGCCACGTTTGAAGTAGTCGCCGAAAGAGAAGTTGCCGGCCATCTGGAAGAAGGTGTTGTGCCGGGTGGTGATGCCCACCTCGTCGATGTCCGGGGTGCGGATGCATTTCTGGATGCTGGTGGCGGTGGCATACGGCGGCGTGCGCTGGCCCAGGAAGTACGGCACGAACTGGACCATGCCGGCGTTGACGAACAGCAGGTTGGGGTCGTCGAGGATCACCGAGGCGCTGGGCACCTCGGTGTGGCCCGCCTTCACGAAATGATCAAGGAACCGCTTCCTGATCTCGTGTGTCTGCACTGTGCTTCTTCCTTAGTTTCCTGTTGCTCGCGCGCCCGCGCGGGTGGGAGTCGGGTACCAGCCTATTCGCCGGAACTGCGCGCCGAACACGCAATTCGGCCCGCTGAGCCTCGCATCTAGCCTTCGAGGAAGCTCAGCCGGACTGATCGCCTCGGATTGTCGCGATTGAGGTCGACCAGGACCACGCTCTGCCAGGTGCCCAACAGCGGCTCGCCACCGCTGACCGGCACCGTCACCGACGGCGAGATGATCGCCGGCAGGACGTGATCGGCGCCGTGGCCCGGTGAGCCGTGCGAGTGCCGGTAGCGGTCGTCGCGCGGCAGCAACCGTTCCATCGTGTCCACCAGGTCGTCGTCGGAGCCGGCGCCGGTCTCGATGATGGCCAGGCCGGCGGTGGCGTGCGGAACGAACACGTTGCACAGTCCGTCGGCGTGGTTGCCGCAGAACGAGCGCACCGCGTCGGTGAGGTCAACGATGCGGCGACGCGCGGTATCCACATCCAGCACATCGGTATCCATTTGGACCAGCCTACGGGTCTTGCCCGGTCGCCGATCCCGGAGGAAGGTGGTCTCAGGACCGGTGGCGCCGCCGGGGCGCTGCCCCGATACACAGGAGGGGTCGATCGTGTTTGCACGCTCAACCACCATCCAGGCGCAACGCTCGTCGATCGGCATGGGTATCGAACACGTTCGCGACGTGGTCATGCCGGCCCTCGCAGAGCTGGAGGGCTACCTGGGCCTTTCGTTGTTGGTCGACCGCGAGTCGGGCAGATGCGTCGCCACCAGCGCCTGGGAAACCGAATCAGCGATGCAGCGCAGCGCTGAGCGGGTGTGGCCGGTGCGCTACCGGGCGGTCGAGGTCTTCGGGGGCAGCGCCGTGGTCGACCAATGGCGGATCGCGGTGCTGCACCGCGACCACCGATCCATGCCGGGCGCCTGGGTGCGGACCACCTGGCTGCGGACCCGGCCCGAGCTGTTCGAGCGCGGCGTCGACTTCTACCGCTGGGCTGTGCTGCCGGCCGTCGAGGAGTTCGACGGCTTCTGCAGCGCGAGCCTGATGGTCGACCCCACCTCGGCGCGCGCGGTGGTCTCGGTGACATACGACAGCCACGACGCGATGGAACGCTGCACCGACTCGGCCCGTTCACTGCGGACGGCGATGATGCGTGATCTCGGTCTCGACCAGGACGACGTCGGCGAATTCGAGCTGGCGCTGGCTCATCTGCGGGTGCCGGAGCTGGTGTAAGGGCCTGCTGGGGGCGGCCGTCTGGACGCTTCTCGGCGCTTGTTCATCGAGACTGTAAAACCGCAGTCAAAGTGCGAGTAGACCCCTGCAAAAACGCAGGCTCGGCGCCCTAGCCCCGCAGGCTCGGCGAATCGCTCAGGGCAGCGCGTCTCCCGGAAAGCCCAGACATGGATGTACCTGCTAGTTGAACACCCCGGCGGCCACCCCGGGATCGTCTTCCAGGAGGGCCGTGGCCTCGTTGACCGTCGCCGCGAACACGCCCACGCCACACATGTCGGAGTCGTCGGTGACCGGCAACACCACCGCCAGCACGCCGTGATGCCGCAGGCCGAAGTTGCGGCGGCCGTGCTCCCAGATCACCGCCGGCGCGGCATCGTCCCGGTAGTTCGGGCCGCGCTCCAGGATGACGACGCTGTAGGCCCTGGCGGTCGGCAGCAGTTGGTTCATCTCGTCATCGGTGAACGTTTTCATGACCGCCCACGCCTTCCTCGGATGATCGCGCGCAACCGGTCCAGGCGGCCGGCGATCTCTCTCTCGGCACCCCGCCCGGTCGGTTGGTAGTAGTCCACCCCTACCAGCTCGTCCGGCGGGTATTGTTGTGCCACAACGCCATCCGGGTCGTCATGGGAGTACCGGTAGCCCTTCGCGTTGCCCAGTGCGGCCGCGCCGGAATAGTGTCCGTCGCGCAGATGAGGCGGCACCGGGCCGGCCTTGCCCGCCTTGATATCGTTCATCGCGGCACCCAGCGCCGTCGTCACCGAGTTGGATTTCGGCGCGGTCGCCAGATGAACGGTGGCGTGTGCCAGCGTCAACTGCGCCTCGGGCATACCGATCAGAGCAACCGTCTGCGCCGCGGCGACCGCCACCGGCAGCGCCGTCGGATCCGCCATGCCGACGTCCTCACTGGCCAGGATCATCAGGCGCCGCGCGATGAACCGTGGGTCTTCCCCCGCGACCAGCATGCGGGCCAGGTAATGCAGCGCAGCATCGGCATCCGAGCCGCGCACCGACTTGATGAAGGCGCTGACGACGTCATAGTGCTGGTCGCCGTCCCGGTCGTAACGGACCGCAGCCCGGTCCAAGGACTGTTCGACGGTTTCGACCGAGACATGATCTGAAGCCTCGGCCGCCACCTCGAGCGCCGTCAGCGCCCGCCGGGCGTCACCGGCGGCCAGTTGCACCAACAACTCGACGGCATCGGGCGCCACTGTCACTTTGCCGCCCAGGCCGCGGGGGTCGTCGATTGCCCGCTGCACCACGGTGCGGATGTCGTCGGCGGTCAGCGGCCGCAGCTGCAGAATCAGCGACCTCGAGAGCAACGGTGCGACCACCGAGAACGACGGGTTCTCGGTGGTGGCCGCCACCAGCAGCACCACCCGGTTCTCCACGGCGGCCAGCAGCGCGTCCTGCTGGGTCTTGGAGAACCGGTGCACCTCGTCGATGAACAACACCGTCTGCTCGCCGGAAAGGGAGCTGAATCGAGCTTTTTCGATCACGGCCCGAACATCTTTGACACCGGCCGACAACGCCGACAGCGCCTCGAAGCGCCGTCCGGTGGCCTGTGAGATGAGTGCCGCCAGCGTCGTCTTGCCGCTTCCCGGCGGACCGTAGAGGACGGCCGACGCGACACCCGATCCTTCGACCAGGCGACGTAGCGGCGACCCGGCTGCCAGCAGGTGCTCCTGACCCACCACCTCGTCGAGCGAGGCCGGACGCATCCGCACCGCCAGCGGGGCGCCGGCACCCGAAACGTTCAACGCATGATCGGTCGACTTCGGCGCACCGGGCAGGTCGAACAGACCGTCGGACACGACTTCAGACATACCACGCAGTGCGGACACGCCGCCGACAGGGAAGCCCGCCCGCGACTAATGCGAGCATCCGGGGCACACATTTGCTAAGTTCCCGTTGCTACGTCCCGATCCAGCAGAGCCAACTACGAGGCAACGAGGACAGCCATGAGCCAGCCGCCAGAGTATCCAGGTAACCCGGCCGACCCTCAGGGCGGCAATCCGCCTGGCTACCCACCCCCGCCGCGATACAGCCCGCCGCCACCGCCGAATTACGGGGCGCCCCCGCCACCGCCGCCCGGTTACGGTGCCCCACCGCCGCCGCCGGAGTACGGGCAGCCTTCGGGTCCCGGCGGCTACCAGGCTCCCGGTTACGGCACGCCGCCTCCTCCCCCACCCCCGCCGGGTTACGGCGCCCCGCCGCAGGGTTACCCGCCCCAGGCAGGGCTGGGAGGTGGCCCCGGCGGTCCGCCGTTCAGCGTCGGCGAGGCCTTCAACTGGTCGTGGGGCAAGTTCAAGAACAACGCCGTCGCGCTGGCGGCGCCGGTCGCCATCTACTTCCTGATACTCGCCGCCGTCATCGGTATCCCCCTGGGCATCGCGTTCGCGACCGCCGAGACCACAACCACGACCGCGGATTACGGGTACGGCGTCAGCTACGAGTCGACGAGCACCAGCTTCGGGCTGATCAGCTGGATCGTGATGACCATCGGCATCATCGCCGCGGTCTTCGTCGCAGCGTTCCTGCAGGCCGGCCTGACCACCGCCAGCCTGGAACTCGCCGACGGCCGGCCGGTCGGCATCGGGACCTTGTTCAAGCCGCGCAATGTGGTCGGAGTGCTGCTCACCACTCTGCTGATCGTGGTGGCCTCCTCAGTGTTGTCCTGCACCATCATCGGGCCGCTGGTGATCGCCTTCTTCACCCAGTTCGCCGTCGCATTCGTCGTCGACAGATCCCTGTCGCCGATTGACGCGATCAAGGCCAGCTTCGCGACCGTACGCGCCAACCTCGGGCCCAGCGCATTGTCCTGGCTGGTGCAGTACGCAGCGGTGGCTGTCGGCCAGCTCGCCTGCTACGTCGGACTGGTCGTGGGAGCGCCCATCGCGGCGCTGGTCCAGATCTACACCTACCGCAAGCTGACGGGCGGGCACGTTTCCGAAGTCGAGCAGCCCGTACCGTCCGGCCAGTATCCGCCGGGCCCCCCGCCCGGGCAGTACCCGCCGGGACCGCCGCCCGGGCAGTACCCGCCGCCGCAGCAGTACTCCTGATTGACAACAGCGGTAAAGCGACTGAAACAGACCGTTCACATGTGAGCGCGTCGACAAGCGAATGACAGCTGCCCGCAGCGCAAGCCACCCCAGGCGCGCGCTGCGGGCGGCTGTCTCTTGTGATGGGATCAGCGGTTATGAGCATCAAAGTTGCACTGGAGCACCGCACCAGTTACACCTTTGACAAGCTGGTCCAGGTCTATCCGCACGTGGTCCGGCTGCGCCCGGCTCCGCACTCCCGGACACCGATCGACGCCTATTCGCTGCGCGTCGAACCGGCCGAACACTTCATCAACTGGCAACAGGACGCGCTGGGCAACTTCCTGGCCCGTCTGGTGTTTCCCAAACCCACCCGCGAGCTGATCATCACCGTCGGCCTCATCGCCGACCTCAAGGTGATCAATCCGTTCGACTTCTTCATCGAGGACCGGGCCGAGAAATGGCATCCGGGCCGCTCGCTGTACCCCAAGGCACTGGCGGACGACCTCGAGCCCTACCTGCGTCCCGTCGACGAGGATGGCGACGGGTCAGGGCCAGGCGATCTGGCGCAGGCCTGGGTACGAAATTTCTCGGTGCCCGATGGCACCCGCACCATCGACTTCCTGGTCGCGCTGAACCGGGCGATCAACGCCGACGTCACTTACAGCCTGCGGATGGAACCAGGAGTTCAGTCACCGGATCACACGTTGCGCAGCGGTGTCGGCTCGTGTCGTGACTCGGCGTGGCTGCTGGTGTCGATCCTGCGTCAGCTCGGGCTGGCCGCCCGCTTCGTGTCGGGCTACCTGGTGCAGCTGGCCTCCGACGTGAAAGCGCTCGACGGGCCGTCCGGGCCCGCCGCCGACTTCACCGACCTGCACGCGTGGACCGAGGTGTACATCCCGGGCGCCGGCTGGATCGGACTGGACCCGACGTCGGGGCTGTTTGCCGGCGAGGGCCACATCCCGCTGGCCGCGACACCCCACCCAGCGTCGGCGGCGCCGATCACCGGCAGCACCGAACCCTGCAATTCGGTGCTGGACTTCTCCAACACCGTCACCCGCGTCCACGAGGATCCGCGGGTGACGCTGCCCTATACCGACGACGCGTGGGACGCGATCTGCGCGGTCGGACACCACGTCGACCAGCGGCTGGCGGCCGGCGACGTCCGGCTCACCATCGGTGGGGAGCCAACGTTCGTCTCGGTGGACAACCAGGTCGACCCGGAGTGGCGCACCGCCGCCGACGGCCCGCACAAACGGAAGCTGGCATCGGAGCTGGCCGCCCGACTGAAGACGCAGTGGGCGCCGCAGGGCCTGGTGCAGCGCAACCAGGGCAAGTGGTATCCCGGAGAGCCGCTGCCACGCTGGCAGATCGGGCTGTACTGGCGTAGTGACGGGCGCCCGTTGTGGACCGACGAGGCGTTGCTGGCCGATCCGTGGGGCGCCCAAGATTGCGATCCGGTCGAGATCGACCACGCGCACGAGGTGCTGGCGGGGATCGCCGAAGGCCTCGGCCTGCCCCTGTCGCAGGTGCGCCCGGCTTTCGAGGATCCGTTATCAAGGCTGGCCGCCGCGGTGCGGTTACCGGAGGGCGATGCGGTGGACCCTGACGACGATCTCGCGGACGACAGCGCCGCGCGGCGTACCGCGTTGCTGGCGCGTCTGGACCAGGCCGTCACCAGCCCGTCCGCCTTCGTGCTCCCGCTGCACCGCCGCGACGACGGCAGCGGCTGGGCCAGTGCCGATTGGCGGCTGCGCCGTGGCCGCCTGGTTCTGACCGAAGGTGATTCGCCGGCCGGTCTGCGGCTGCCGCTGAACTCGATCAGCTGGTACCCGCCGCCGGCGTCCTTCGACGTCGACCCGGTAGCCATCTGCGACCCGCTGCCCGGGGCCGCAACGGACGCGGCGGTGCTGGTCGAACCACACAATGCGCCGACGACCGCGCTGGTCGCCGAGATCCGCGACGGGCTGCTCAACATCTTCATGCCGCCCACCGAAGCGTTGGAGGACTTCGTCGACCTGATCGCCCGCGTCGAGGCCGCGGTGGCCAAGGTCGACGTCCCGGTGGTGATCGAGGGGTACGGCCCGCCGCCTGACCCGCGCCTGACGTCGACAACGATCACGCCCGATCCGGGCGTGATCGAGGTCAACGTCGCACCGACCGCCGGCTTCGACGAGCAGCGCCGGCAATTGGAAACCCTCTACGCCCAGGCCCGGCTGGCGCGGCTGTCCACCGAGTCGTTCGACATCGATGGGACTCACGGCGGCACCGGCGGCGGCAACCACATCACGCTGGGCGGCGTGACCCCCGCCGATTCACCGCTGCTGCGCCGCCCGGATCTGCTGGTGTCGCTGCTCACCTACTGGCAGCGCCACCCATCGCTGTCCTACCTGTTCGCCGGGCGGTTCATCGGGACCACCTCACAGGCGCCGCGGGTGGACGAGGGCCGCGCCGAGGCCCTCTACGAGCTGGAGATCGCCTTCGCCGAGATCGTGCGCCTTGGGGGCGGGGGGCTCAAGAGCACGGCCAAACCGTGGGTCACCGACCGCGCACTGCGTCATCTGCTCACCGACATCACCGGCAACACCCACCGCGCCGAGTTCTGCATCGACAAGCTCTACAGCCCCGAAGGCGCCCGCGGCCGGCTCGGGCTGCTGGAACTGCGCGGGTTCGAGATGCCGCCGCATCTGCGGATGGCGATGGTGCAGTCGCTGTTGGTGCGCTCGCTGGTGGCCTGGTTCTGGGAGCAGCCGCTACGCGCCCCGCTGATCCGGCACGGCGCGAACCTGCATGGACGGTATCTGTTGCCGCACTTCCTGATTCACGACATTGCCGACGTGGCCGCCGACCTGCGCGCGCAGGGTATCGCGTTCGAGACCAGCTGGCTGGACCCGTTCACCGAATTCCGTTTTCCGCGCATCGGCACCGCCGTCTTCGACGGCGTGGAGATTGAGCTGCGCTCAGCGATCGAGCCGTGGAACACCCTCGGCGAGGAGTCCGCCGCCACCGGCACCGCCCGCTATGTCGACTCCTCGGTCGAGCGTGTCCAGGTCCGCGTCATCGGCGCTGACCGCCACCGCTACACCGTGACGTGCAACGGCTACCCCGTCCCGCTGCTGGCCACCGACAATCCCGACATCCACGTCGGCGGGGTGCGGTTCAAGGCCTGGCAGCCGCCCAGTGCCCTGCACCCGACCATCTCCACCGACGTCCCTCTGCAGTTCGAGCTCATCGACCTGACCACCGGCACCTCACGCGGCGGGTGCACCTACCACGTCGCCCATCCCGGCGGGCGCGCCTATGACGAGCCTCCGGTCAACGCCGTCGAAGCCGAGTCACGCCGCGCGCGCCGCTTCGAGGCCACCGGGTTCACCCCTGGCAAACTCGACCTCGCCGGCCTCCGTGAGAAGCAGGCCCGATTATTGACCGACGTCGGCGCGCCGGGCATCCTCGACCTGCGGCGCGTGCGTACCGTGCAGCAGTAATGGGTCTCGCAGAATCGGCACAGCGATGACATCCGGCGCACGTGGTGCGGCCGCGATTTCGACGGCCCCCGACGTCGACCGGCTGCTGGCCGGCTACCGCACGGCACGCGCCCAAGAAGCGCTCTTCGACCTGCGTGACGGTCCCGGTGGCGGCTATGACGAGTTCGTCGACGCCGAGGGTGAGGTCCGCCGCGGCTGGACCGAGCTCGCCGACACGATCTCCCAGGGCGGGCGCGCCGGGCTGGACCGGATGCGCTCGGTGGTGCACAGCCTCATCGATCACGACGGCATCACCTACACAGATCCGACCAGAGACGTACCCCCCACCGGCCACGGGCCGGAGCCCGGTCCGTGGAGTCTGGACACGCTGCCGCTGGTGGTGTCCGCGGCCGACTGGGAGGTGCTCGAAGCCGGGCTGGTGCAGCGCTCGCGCCTGCTCGACGCGGTGCTGGCCGACCTGTACGGGCCACGCCGCCTGCTCACGGAGGGCCTGCTGCCCGCCCCGCTGGTTTTCGCCCATCCCGGATACGTGCGCCCCGCCAACGGAATCACGGTGCCCGGCCGACACCAGCTGTTCATGCATGCCTGCGACCTCAGCCGGTTGCCGGGCGGCGGATTTCAGGTCAACGCCGACTGGACGCAGGCGCCCTCGGGTGCCGGTTATGCCCTGGCCGACCGCCGCGTGCTGGCCCATGCGATCCCCGATCTGTACGAGCGGATCGCCCCGCGGCCGACGACGCCGTTCGCGCAGGCGTTGCGCCTGGGCCTGATCGACGCCGCACCCGATGTGGTGCAGGACCCGGTGGTGGTGGTGCTCAGCCCCGGCATTTACTCCGAGACGGCCTTCGACCAGGCGCATCTGGCGACACTGCTGGGTGTTCCACTGGTTGAGAGCGCAGATCTGGTGGTGCGGGACGGGAAATTGTGGATGCGTTCGCTGGGCACCCTCAAGCGGGTCGACGTGGTGTTGCGCCGCGTCGACGCTCCGTATGCCGACCCCCTGGATCTGCGGGCCGATTCCCGCCTGGGCGTGGTCGGCCTGGTGGAGGCGTTGCACCGTGGCACGGTGACCGTGGTCAACACGCTGGGTAGCGGCATTCTGGAAAGCCCTGGGCTGCTGCGGTTTCTGCCCGAGATGGCCGAGCGCCTGCTCGGTGAGGATCCGCTGCTGCCCACCGCGCCGGTGTACTGGGGCGGTATCCCCGCCGAACTGTCGCACCTGTTGGCCAACCTGTCGTCGCTGCTGATCAAACCCACTGACGGGGGGGAGATTCTGGTCGGGCCGACGCTTTCGGCGGCGCAGCTGACCGAACTGGCGGCGCGGATCGAGGCGGTGCCCTGGCGGTGGGCAGGCCAGGACCTGCCGTCGTTCTCCTCGGCGCCGACAGACCATGCCGGGGTGTTGTCCTCGGCAGGCGTCGGGATGCGGCTTTTCACCGTCGCGCAACGCAGCGGCTATGCACCCATGATCGGCGGCCTGGGCTACGTGGTGGCCCCCGAGCCGGGCGCGTACACACTGAAAACTGTTGCGGCCAAGGATGTTTGGGTGCGTCCGACGGAACGGGCGATCGCCGAGACGATCAGCCTGCCATCGGTTCGCGAGCCCGTCAAGGCCGGTGCGGGCAGTTGGACGGTGAGTTCGCCGCGGGTGCTCTCCGACCTGTTCTGGATGGGACGCTACGGCGAACGTGCGGAGAACATGGCCCGGTTGCTGATCGTCGCGCGCGAGCGTTATCACGTCTACCGCCACCACCAGGACACCGAAGAGAGCGAGTGCGTGCCGGTGCTGATGGCCGCGCTGGGCCAGATCACCGGGACCGACACCGGGGCGACGAACGACGGCGACTCCGACAAGGCAGAGATCATCGCCGTCGCACCCTCGATGCTGTGGTCGCTGACGGTGGATCTGGACCGGCCGGGATCGCTGATCCAGTCGGTGGAGGGGCTGGCGCTGTGCGCGAGGGCGGTGCGTGACCAGTTGTCCAACGACACCTGGATGGTGCTGGCCAATGTGGAACGCGCCGTGGGACTGCGCTCCGACCCGCCGCAATCCCTGGCCGAGGCTGACGCCCTGCTGGCCACGGCCCAGTCGCAGGCGCTGGCGGGGATGCTGACGCTGTCCGGGGTGGCCGGTGAGTCGATGGTGCACGACGTCGGCTGGACCATGATGGACATCGGCAAGCGCATCGAGCGCGGGTTGTGGCTGACCGCCCTGCTGATCGACACCCTGAGCGTCGTGCGGAGCACCGTCGCCGAACAGTCGGTCGTGGAGGCGATGCTGGAGGCGTGCGAGTCGTCGGTGATCTACCGGCGGCGGACGCTGGGCAAGATCAGCGTTGCCGCGGTGGCCGAACTGATGCTGTTCGACGCGCAGAATCCGCGGTCGCTGCTGTTCCAGCTGGAGCGTCTGCGCACCAACCTCAAAGGTCTGCCCAGTTCATCGGGGTCCTCGCGGCCGGAACGGCTGGTCGAGGAGATCAGCACCAGGCTGCGCCGGTCGGATCCCATAGAACTGGAGGAGATCACCGACGGGTACCGCAAGGAGCTGGCCGCGCTGTTGGGCGCCGTGCATACGGCCCTGCGTGACCTGGCGGACGTGATCACCGCGACCCAGCTGTCGCTGCCCGGCGGTATGCAGCCGTTGTGGGGCGGCCCCGACGAGCGCCGCACGATGCCGGCCTAATCCTCGATCCACCGATGGGCTGTCGACGTATCGGCCAAATTGATTCTGGTAGCGATTTCTGAGGGCGGGCAGCGGTAGTCGCAGGTCTGCCCAGCTTTCCTGTCGTCGCTGCGGGTCGGGCCTTGCGGCTGATGGTCCGGCGTGGACGGGTTGGGGTGGGGGCTCGTGCGGGCGCCCATAGCGGTCATGTGGCGGAGCAGGCGGGGTAGTTGATTTCACCGACACCCGGCTCTAACCGTCCGGGATTGTCAGCGATCTGCACGATGCCGATGGCGTCGTAGGTCCGAGTGAAGTTTTCGAAGAGGTTGCCGTCCATGACTTGGATGTGGAACGCGTCGAAGACCAGGCGCACCGACGGTGAATCGACGGCCTTCACGATTTGGTAAGCGTCAAGCACATGGTGGACCAACATTCCGGGAACCCCGCCTCGTTAGTGTTAGTCGGTTCGATGCCGATCACGACGCCGAACTTCTCGGCCACGGGGGTCAGGCGCTTGAGGTTCTTCGTCATGTTGGTGAGTTGCACGGCGAGGGGCGTCCGGAGGTCACGCCCGGAAATGGTGGTCAAGAATTTGCCCCCGACCGCTGGGCCGCCTCGATTAATGTGATCAAATCACGCTGCCGTTGGTCCTGGGCGGACGAATCGGCAGTGCCCCAAAGGCGCTTGTTCCAGGCGTCTACGTTGTTGACAAAACAACCCATTCGCAGGCCCCGCTTAGCCAATGCTGCTCCGATGGCATCCTGTTGCGCGTTGGAGCGTCGGCAGACCCGGCATGTTCAGCCGAACTCGGTGGCAATTGCAGCGCCGTTACAAAACGGACCGTTTCGCCGGGCGGTGTCGTTGATAATCGGGTATGGCAACCGCTCCTTCGGGAGGCCGCAGATGCGCCGACACAACCGTGACGATTCTGCTACTCATCGGGCACGCGTTGATGGTCCTGTTCACGCTGTGGGTCCTGGAAGGAATCGTCAGCTACCAGGAATACCGGGAGTCCAGGTGCAGCTACCATAATCTTGACTGCACTAACCAGTGGGTCGCTGTTGCTGCATGGATCGCTGGGGGCGGCAGTGGGCTGCTATTCATCCTGGACCTTGTGTTCGCAATCAGGTGGATGACGAAGCTCCGACTGGCCTTCTACGTGCCACTACTGGGCTGCGTCGGCCAGGCCGTTGTCTTTGTGGCCACCGACGTCGTCGGTCGCTGGTCGCCTTGAATGCGCACCGAAAATCTGCTCAGCGGTTGACGATTACTCCCCGGGGTTTGGCCAAACTCGCCGGCGATCTCGGCAAATGCTATGTGCCTCACGCTTGCAGCTACTTTTTCGATATCAACCACTGCCCATGCCCCCTTGCTCTGACGGTTATTCCATCCGTCTTTGTTACATATTTTCGAACCACTCCCGCAAGTCATCATCCATGCGCAACCAACACTGGCGTGAACCTCGGCCGAAGGCGTGGCCGCCCCCGGCGGTAGCACCAGGTGTTTGTCGCGCCCGAACCATCCCCAGCGATGCCTTGAATTGACTATGCAGCAGCGCTTTACGGACATCGACACCAAGGTCAACTGTGCGTAGTGCGGTGACGGCGTTGATCGCCCGAGTGCGCTCGGCGACCATCCCTTGAACCCCACCCAATTCATCGGTGGATCGAGGTCTAAGCTGTGGGCTGGTGCCCCCGGCGGCACTTTCGCGGACCCAAACTCACCGGGTCCGGCCGGCCGGCCCGCGTCGACCGCAAGCCCAGTGTCAGCTGGCCGCGCGCAACTGCGAGGTCATCTCGTCGATAACTGTATGGACGAACTGCATCTTGTTCAGCACCGCGGGCGGCAGCACGAAGGGGTACAGGTCGTCGTGTCCCATCGACCGGTTCACCATGTTCAGCGACCACGACAACGGCAGCCACATCTCGATGATGGTGGCAAATGCGCTGGGCCCCAACGGCGGCCGGTCGAACGTCGCGGCCGCCGGCGCCAGGCCGCACGACGCCGAAGTGTCCAGGGTGTCGCGGATGTGCAGGTAGTGCGCGAACGTCTCGGCCCAGTCCTCGGCGGGATGCATGGTGGCGTAGGACGAGACGAAAGTCTCCTGCCAGCCCTGCGGCGCCCCTTCGCTGTAGTGGCGATCCAGTGCCGCCTGGTAGTCGGCGTCGGGGTCGCCGAACAGCTGGTTGAAGCGCTCCAGATACTCCGGCGACCTGATCAGCCGGTAGAAGTAGTAGTGCCCGACCTCGTGCCGGAAGTGCCCGAGCAGGGTGCGGTACGGCTCCTCCATCTCCACCCTGAGCTGCTCGCGGTGGACGTCGTCGCCTTCAGCCAAATCCAGTGTGATGACCCCGTTTTCGTGCCCGGTGATGACGTGCTCATGCGAGCTGGACAGCAGCCGGAAAGCCAAACCGTAATCCGGGTCCTGGTCGCGTCCGATGATCGGCAGCTTCAACTCGTGCAACTCGGCGACCAGCCGGCGCTTGGCCGCCTCGGCCCGCGCGAACTCGGCCAGACCGACGGTGTCGCCGTCGTTGGGCCGTTCGATAGTCAGCGCACACGACTCGCACAAGCCACCCGGATGGTTCACCGGGACCAGCCAATTGCATTCCGCAACATACAAATTCGCGCACAACCGATACTCGTTGGCGGCCACCGCGCCGGCGTGGTCACTTTCTTCGTGTTTGGCGATCACCAGCAGTGCCATCTGGTCGAGGGAGAACCCCAGCGCGCTGCCGCAGGACAAGCACTCCGAATTCTCGAATGCCAGGCGCTGGCCGCAGTTGGGGCAGTGGAAGTCACGCATGGAGCGCATTTCCTTCGAACGGGACGACGTCGACACCGACATCGATCACGCTACGCTTCGAGTTCGTATAGATGATGCCTCGTAGCGGCGGTACGTCCGCGTAGTCGCGGCCGCGTCCGACAACGATGTAGCGCTGGTCAACCAGTTGGTCGTTGGTGGGATCAAGTCCCAGCCATTCGAAGTGACCTGGCTGCTGTGGCGTCCACACCGACGCCCATGCGTGGGTGGCGTCAATGCCTATCATTCGGTCCTTTCCCGGGGGCGGGTCGGTCGCCAGGTACCCGGACACGTAGCTGGCGGCCAAACCATTGGCACGCAGACAGGCGATAGCCAACCGCGCGAAGTCTTGGCATACCCCCTCGCGGGCCGCCAGAACCTCGTTGACGCGTGTCGAAACGGTGGTCGAGCCGGAACGGTAGGTGAAATCGCGGAAAATCCGCGATGCGAGGTCGCGCAGCACCTCAACCAGCGGCCGTTCGGGCTCGAAACTGGGCGCAGCGTAGTCGCGTACCGCGTCGGTGATCTCGGGCGGCGTCAGATCCAGCGCGAAGTCGGTCGCCAACGCTCCCTGCGCCCCGCTCGGCCGGGAGTGCTCCCACGGTTGCACAGCCGGCCCGGTGCTGAAAACCGCGCTGGCCCGCGGCGCGACGTCGACGATCGAGTCGCTGGTGATGGTCAGGACCCGGTGCGGCTGGGTGACGTGGAAATACGAGCTGATGTTTCCGTAGGTGTCGCGGCTGGTCGAGCTGTCGGCCGGGGCCGGGTCGATGATCAGTTCATGCGCGACGCAGCGTTGCCGCATCGAGTCCCGCGGCGTGAGAAACCCGCGTCCGTACGAGCTGGTGACGACATCGGAGTAGCGGTACTCCGTGCGGTGGGTGATTCGGTAACGTTTTGCGGCCGGCTGGGCCGACCACCCGTTCGACTCCTCAGACGGCAACGACAACCTCCCCTGTCAGCGGGTGGCGGCAAGCCTAGCTCACGTGACTTGCTGACAGTTTGTACCGCAGGTCTACTCCGCGCCCAAACGGGAACGCCGTTCGCTGGGAAGAGAGGGGCCGGCCCGTCCGGGGACACGAAATCAAGTCGCTGGCCGACCTCGCTGGCGAAGGCCCCCGTGTCGTGACCACGCTGACAAGCTGCTGGCCTGGTTGGGCGCCGCGCCGCGCTGCCACAACCGGACGCGGTCGGTTAAGTAGCGATCACCTGGTCCAGGTCGTCGATGCAGGACTCCACCAGGGCGACCAGCACCGACTGGTTCGTGGTCTGCGCCGCTTCATGCAGCCCGGACGCGTAATGCCGAGCCGCCGAAGCATGCACGCTCGCCGCCCGCGGATCGGCGTCGGCAAGGGCAATCCCGGCCGCAAGGTCGGTGATCGCGTCATACAGGGCCGGCGGATTCCATTCCGCAAGCGCCGGGGTGACGGCGCGGGCGAGGTGCAGCACGCACGCTGCAAGCAGGCCCAATTTCGCGGCGTATCGGTCGGACACGCGGACGGTGTCGCGTAACCCCCATCGTCGCGGCGAGCGCTGGGTCAGCATCCGGGCGGTACTGCGCGCGTCGATGAGTCGGCCCAGCTGGTGGTGCAACTGATCGAAGGCGGGCAACTGCCAGTCGGCGTCGCGACCGTCGGGTTCGCTCATCGCATCGACGACCTGAGTGAGGATGTCATGCAGCGCGGCCAGTACCCCGGCTCGCGCATTGCTGAGCACGGTGACCGGATTGGCCGGAAACAGCAGCATGCTGAACACCAGGGCCAGTCCCCCGCCGATCACCACGTCGATCAGCCGTTCGTTCACCACTCTGCCCTGATGGGCGAACACCACAACCAGAACCGCCGCCGAGGCGGTCTGATTGAAAAACGTCACGCCCTGGGCGAAGAATCCCCGCCCGATCAGCACCGCGACGGAAAGCGAGAAGAGAACCGCGATCGCGATGGCCAGCGCGCGGACGCCCAGCATTCCGACCACCTGGTCACCGAGCAGGATCCCCAGCGCCACGCCGACGATCATCTGTCCGGCCCGGCGCGCGCGGACCATGTTGGTCGCCGAGAGACTCACCACCGCGGTCAGCGGCGCGAAGATCGGCTGCGGCTCGCCGAGCAGATTGTGGGCGATGTACCACGACAGGCCGGCGGCGACCGACGTCTGGGTGATCGGCCACAGAACGGCGCGCAGACGGCGCACCGAGGCGACACCGGTGTGTGACGCTCTGGCCAGCAGCGAAGTGCTCATGAGGGTTAATTACCGCAGCGCGTGGCCACGGCGGTCGCAATTTGAGATAACGCGCCGAACTCGAGCCGTCGAGCGCACAATCGATCTGTGGCCACCTGGGAAGACGTGGCCCGCGTCGTCGGTGAGCTGCCGCTGACCACCGAGCAGTCACCGCGCGACTGGCGGGTGGGCAAGAAGTTGATGGCGTGGGAGCGGCCGCTGCGCAAGTCCGACGTTGAGGCGCTGACCCGCAGCGGGAGACAGCCGCCATCGGGCGACATCCTCGGCGTGCGGGTGCCCGACGAAGGGGTGAAGCTCGCACTGATCGCCGACGAGCCGGACGTGTACTTCACGACCCCGCACTTCGACGGTTACCCCGCGGTGCTGGTAGAGCTGGCCGCCATCGCAGTCGAAGACCTGCGGGCGCTCATCACCGAGGCATGGCTGGCCCACGCGCCGAAGCAGCTGGTCAAGGAGTTTCTGGCCAGGTCATCCTGACCGCGGATCGACCACCTGTTGCAGATCGTCGGCTCGTCCGGAGACGACATCGGCCAGCACCACTTCGGCGGCAGCCGTCGCGGACCTGATCGCACATCGCGCCCCCAGGGTCCTGGGGCGGGCCGTCGGCCGATCCCACCTGCTGAGTGGCCCGCCGGCACCGCCGTTTGCCATTCAGCCGGCACGGCTCAGCGACCATCGCGCCGTACTTCACCCCTTGATCGGGTGATGAACAAGACGCCGGCAAAAGACCCCCCAAAGGTTCGCCGGCTGCGGCGAGTTCGCCGCTGAGCTGACGGCATTGACGATTTAAGCTTGGGGGCGCAACTCGAACAGCGGAATGACCCGCTCGGTTTTCTCCTGGTACTCGGCGAAGCCGGGCGCCGCAGCGGTGATCTGCTTGAAGATCGCGTCGCGCTCGGCGCGGTTCAGTTCGTGCGCCGTGACGTCGAACGCCTCGGTGCCCAGCTCGACATGTGCGGACGGATTCGCCCTCAGGTTGTGCACCCAGGCCGGATCGACCGGCGCTCCGGCGAACGACCCGATGATGATCAGCCTGCCGTCGATGCGGAAATAGGCCAGGGGTGCGATACGGGGCTGACCCGATCTGGCGCCCGTAGTGGTGAGCAACAGCAGATCGGCGTTGGCGAATTGGCCGCCGACTTTGCCCCCGTTGGAACGGAATTCGTCGACGATTCCGTTGTTGAATGCCTTGATCGTGTCGGTGTCTGGTCTCATGCCCCGTCAACCGATCTCGGTCTGGCGTCTATTCCCGACTCCTTGCGCTGCTGGGCGGTGATCGGCGCCGGGGCATCGGTCAGCGGGTCGACACCGCCGCCGGTCTTGGGGAATGCGATCACCTCACGGATCGAGTCGACGTGGGACAGCAGCGCGTTGATGCGGTCCCAGCCGAACGCGATGCCGCCGTGCGGCGGCGCACCAAAGGTGAACGCCTCCAACAGGAATCCGAATTTCTGCTCGGCTTCGGCCTGGTCCAGGCCCATCACCGCGAACACCCGTTCCTGGATGTCTCGGCGGTGGATACGGATGGAGCCTCCCCCGATCTCGTTGCCGTTGCAGACGATGTCGTAGGCGTCGGCCAGTACGGAGCCGGGATCGGCCTCGATGCTGTCCTCGTGCTCGCGTTTGGGTGAGGTGAACGCATGATGCACCGCCGTCCAGGCACCCGCGCCCACCGCCACGTCACCGGAGGCCGTGGCATCCTCGGCGGGCTCGAACAACGGCGGATCGACGATCCAGACGAACGCCCACGCGTCCGGGTCGATCAGGCCCAGCCGGCGCGCGATCTCGGTACGCGCCGCACCCAGCAGTGCCCGGGACGTTTTCACCGGGCCGGCGGAGAAGAAGATGCAGTCCCCGGGCTCGGCGCCGACATGGGCGGCCAGCCCGTCGCGTTCGGCGTCGGACAGGTTCTTGGCGACCGGGCCAGCCAGGGTTCCGTCCTCACCGACCAGCACGTAGGCCAGGCCGCGGTGTCCGCGCTGCTTGGCCCATTCCTGCCAGCCGTCCAGTGTGCGGCGCGGCTGCGAAGCGCCGCCCGGCATCACGACGGCGCCGACGTAGGGTGCCTGGAACACCCGAAATGTGGTGTCCTTGAAGAACTCTGTGCATTCGACCAGCTCCAGCCCGAACCGCAGATCGGGCTTGTCGGAGCCGAACCGTCGCATCGCGTCGGCGTACGTCATCCGCGGGATGGGCGTCGGGATCCGGTAGCCGATCAGTGCCCAGAGTGCGGTCAGGATCTCCTCGGAGATCGCGATGACGTCCTCGACGTCGACGAAGCTGAGCTCCATGTCGAGCTGGGTGAATTCGGGCTGGCGGTCGGCGCGGAAATCCTCGTCCCGGTAGCAGCGCGCGATCTGGTAGTACCGCTCCATCCCGGCCACCATCAGCAACTGCTTGAACAGCTGCGGGCTCTGCGGCAGCGCGTAGAACATCCCGGGGTGCAGTCGTGCCGGCACCAGGAAGTCCCGCGCGCCTTCCGGCGTCGACCGGGTGATCGTCGGCGTCTCGATCTCCACGAAGTCGTGGCGCCCCAGCACCTCCCGGGCCGCGGCATTGACTTTGGAACGCAACCGGATTGCAGCGGTCGGGCCGTCGCGGCGCAGGTCCAGGTAGCGGTACTTCAGCCGCAGCTCCTCCCCCGCAGGCTCGTCGAGCTGGAACGGCAGCGGCGCCGATTCACCCAGCACGGTCAGCGACGTGGCGTTGACTTCGATATCGCCGGTGGCGATGTCCGGGTTCGCGTTGCCTTCCGGGCGGATCTCGACGACACCGGTGACGGCGATGCAGAACTCCGAGCGCAGCCGGTGCGCCTGGGCCAGCACCTCACGCTCGCGGAACACCACCTGCGCGACCCCGGACGCCTCGCGCAGATCGATGAAGATCACGCCCCCGTGATCGCGGCGGCGGGCCACCCACCCGGCCAAGGTCACCTGCTGCCCGGCATCGCCCTCCCGTAACGAACCCGCGGCGTGGCTGCGCAGCACAAATACTCCTTTACACCGGGTGAGAATGACTGCCCAGTCTAGAGGGCCGGTTGATTTGCCCGATCCTGCCGGTACTTTTGGCTGCATCGCAACCGATATTGCACTCGTGGGGCCCGGCGCCGTCGGGACGACCGTCGCCGCGCTGCTGCACGCGGCCGGACACGGCGTGCTGATCTGCGGTCACACCCCCCGCCCCGATTCTCGAGGAATCGAACTGCGACCCGACGGTTCGGACCCGGTCGTGGTACCCGGCCCGGTGCATACCGAGCCCGCCAGCGTCAGTGGACCGGTGGACGTGCTGATTCTTGCGGTCAAAGCCACTCAGAACCCCGCGGCCCGGGCATGGCTGGCCCGGCTGTGCGGCGAGAACACCATCGTCGCCGTCCTGCAGAACGGTGTCGAACAAGTCGAACAGGTCGCGCCGTACTGCCGGTCTCCGCACGTCATACCCGGCAGTGTGTGGTTCTCGGCCGAGACGCAGCCCGGTGGGTGGGTGCGGTTACGTGGCGAAGCGGCGCTGGTGGTGCCCACCGGGCCGGCCGCCGAATCGTTTGCCGAGCTGCTGCGCGGCGCGGGTTGCCAGGTGGACTGCGACCCCGATTTCCGCACGCTGAACTGGCGCAAACTGTTGCTCAACGCCCTGGCCGGATTCATGGCGCTGTCCGGACGACGGTCCGGTATGTTCCGCCGCGACGACGTGGCCGAACTGGGGCGACGCTACGTGTCGGAGTGCCTGGCCGTGGCGCGCGCCGAAGGCGCACGGCTCGGCGATGACGTGGTAGAGCACATGGTGAGTTCGTTTCAGGTGGTCCCCGAAGACATGGGCACCTCGATCCTGGCGGACCGGGAAGCGCACCGGCAGATGGAATGGGACTTGCGCAACGGGGTGATCATCCGCAAAGCCAGGGTCCATGGCCTGGCCACCCCGATCAGCGACGTGTTGGTACCGCTGCTCGCCGCGGCCAGCGACGGGCCCGGCTGAATGCTGCGGCGAACTGTTCATTGCCCGGAAACCGTTCCCGCGCAACCTGCGCACTTGCACCCACACCCGGTTCGCCGCCACACAGCAGCGATAGGCTGTTTCCGCGCGGGTGAAACTCTAATTCCGGGGAGCGTGCGATGACCTTCAACGAGGGTATGCAGATCGACACCAGTTCCGCGACGTCCTCGGGCGGCGGGATGGGCCGGATGGCTATTGGTGGTGGCATCGGCGGTCTGCTGTTGGTGGTGGTGGCCATGCTGCTCGGCGTCGACCCCGGCGGCGTGATCAGCCAGCAGCCGCTCGACTCGCGCGAGGACGTGGCACCGGGTTTCGACTTGAGCCGATGCAAGACCGGAGCCGATGCCAACAAGTACGTGCAGTGCCGCGTGGTCGCGACCAGCAACTCTTTGGACGCGGTGTGGAAGCAGCTGATGCCGAAGTACACCCGCCCGCACCTGCGACTGTTCAGCGGCCAGGTGAGCACCGGTTGCGGCCCTGCCAGCAGTGACGTCGGTCCGTTCTACTGCCCGGTGGACAAGACCGCCTACTTCGACACCGATTTCTTCCAGGTGCTGGTCACCCGGTTCGGTTCCAGCGGCGGACCTTTCGCGGAAGAATACGTGGTGGCCCACGAGTACGGGCACCACGTGCAGAACCTTCTCGGGGTACTCGGACGCGCCCAGTCAGGAGCGCAGGGCGCCACCGGCAGCGGGGTCCGTACCGAGTTGCAGGCCGACTGTTACGCCGGGGTGTGGGCGCACTACGCGTCCACCGTCAAGCAGGAGAGTACCGGTCAGCCGTTCCTGCAGCCGTTGAGCGACAAAGACATTCAGGACGCACTCTCTGCGGCCGCATCGGTGGGTGATGATCGGATTCAGCGGCAGGTGAACGGGCGCGTGAACCCGGAGTCCTGGACCCACGGCTCGTCCGCGCAGCGACAGAAGTGGTTCACCACCGGATACTCGACCGGCGAGCCGAACAAGTGCGACACGTTCAACACCAACGATCTGGGGTGAGGCTCGAGCATCCGATCACGGTCGGCACCGCTGAGTTCAACGCAGACCAGCATCGGTACTACGACTGGATGCGCCGGGAGTCGCCGGTCTATCGGGGCCGATTGGCGTTGCGACCGCCGGACCAGGACGTCTACTTCATCTCTCGCTACCAAGACTGCCTGGAGCTGGTCACCGACCCGCGGATCCGCCGAGCGCCCGACGGCGCCGCCGAGGACACTTCGGTGGTGCCCGAGGCGATCCGCCTGCTGACCACCGACACGATGGTCTACCAGGACGACCCGTCGCACCTGCGGCTGCGCAAGCTGGTGAGCCGGCCGTTCACCCCGCGTGCGATCGCCCGACTGCGGGACCGTATCCGCGCGGTCGCACGCGAATTGCTCGACGGCTTCGAGCCCGGGCAGCGCATCGACCTGCACCAGACGTACGCGTTGCCGGCTCCAACCACGGTGATCAGCGAAATGGTCGGCGTGCCAGGCAAGGACCGGTCCACGTTCTACGGCTTCATCGAGCTGCTGTTCGAGGCGATGCTGAACCACAACGCGAACTCCGCCGGCGAGCAGATGCAGGCGTTCGTCGCATATTTGCGTGATCTGATTGAACAGCGCCGTGTCCATCCTGGCCCGGACATCATCACCACGTTGCTCGATACGCGTGAAGACGGCAGCAGCGCGACCGACGACGAAATCGTCGCGATGGTGTTCCTGCTCATCACCGGCGACTACCAAACCACCCCGAACGTGATCACCAACGGCGTCGCCGCGCTACTCGCCCACCCCGACCAACTTCGCCTGCTGCAACAGCAGCCTCAACTCATCGGCAGGGCCGTCGAAGAGATTCTTCGCTACTCCGGCACCGTCGGCGGCACCGAAGCAACGACCTTCGCCGGCGAGGACATCACCCTGCACGGAGTCACCATCCCACGTGGGGCGATGGTGACGACGCTGCTGACGTCGGCCAACCGCGACCCCGCACAATTCCCCGACCCCGACCGTTTCGACATCACTCGCAGCCCGAACGACCATCTCGCATTCAGCAGGGGCAGCCACTTCTGCCTGGGCTCACACCTGGCGCGGCTGGAGACCGGAATCATCATCGGCGAACTGATCACCCGATTCCCGAGCCTCGAACTGGCCGTAGCGCCGGAAGAGCTACGCCTGCAACCCATTCCGCTGCTCAACCGCTACGAACAGGTGCCACTGGTGCTGGCCTGAGGTTCACGAACCGGCCAGCAGGGCTGCCAACTCGGCACGACCCTGGTCATCGAGCGCCAGCAGCGGGGCCCGCGGGTCGCCGACCGGGAAGCCGAGCAGATCCAAGCCAGCCTTGACGGTGGTGGGCAGCCCGCCCGCAACGATGAAGTGCAACAGCGGCTTGAGGTCGTCGTAAAGGATCTGCGCCTTCTCGAAATCGTCCGCGCGCACCGCGTTGTACAGATCGATACATGGCTGTGGTCTCAGATTTGGTGCGGCGGTGCACCATCCGGAAGCCCCGACCCGCAGCGCATCGAGCACCAGCGGATTACTGCCGTTGTAGAACGGCAGCTGGCCCTCGCTGAGTTCGGCGATCCGGCGCATCCGGCTCAGGTCACCGGTGGACTCCTTCACCATTGCGACATTGTCGATGTTGTCGAACAAGGTGACCAGCAATTCGGGGCTCATGTCCACGCCACTGGTGGCCGGGTTGTTGTAGGCCATGATCGGGATACCGATCGACGCGCCGATGCTGCGGTAGTGCTGAGCGATCTCGCGGTCGGTGAGCTTCCAGTAGGAGACCGGCAGGATCATCACCGCTTCGGCCCCCGCCTGTTCGGCGTATTGGGCACGCCGAATTGTGCTGGCGGTAGTCAGATCTGACACGCCGACCACGACCGGGACCCGGCCGCTGACAGCGGCCATCGTGGCGTCTACGACGGCATCGAACTCCGATTCGTCTAGGTAGGCCAGCTCGCCGGTGCTGCCGAGCGGGGCGATGGCGTGGACCCCGGAAGACACCAGGCGATCGACCAGTGCCGTCAGCCTCTTGGTGTCGACGGCGGCCGTATCGGCGGTGAAGGGGGTGACCGGGTAGGCGATGATTCCGTGGATCTCAGGCATGTTTCCTCGAATTCTGTTGGCGGACAGTCGCTTAGCCGTCGAGAGCATCCGGGTGACGCGCCAGGGTACGGCGTGCATAGTAGGCGAAGTTCGCCCTGCTGCGCGAGCGCGTGAGCGTCCAGTCATGCGCCTCGCGAGCCAGTTCGGCGGGCAGCTCTTTGACGGTGCCGGCGGCCATGGCTGCCAGCTGCAACTTCGCGGCGCGCTCGATCAATACCGCCAGTGAACATGCCTCTTCCACACTGGCGCCGGCCACCACCTGCCCATGATGTGCCAGCAGGGCGGCCTTCTTATCGCCGAGCGCCGCGGAGATGATCTCGCCCTCCTCGTTGCCGACCGGCACACCCGGCCAGGTGGCCAGAAACGCGCAATCGTCGTAGAGCGGCGTGACATCCATGTGCGAGACGACCAGCGGCACCTCGAGCATGGACAGCGCTGCCACATGGAACGGATGGGTGTGCACGATGCATTGCACATCCGGCCGGGCGCGATAGATCCAGCTGTGAAACCGGTTGGCCGGGTTGGCCATTCCGGATCCTGCCAAGACATTGAGGTCCTCGTCGACCAGCAGCAGGTTGCCCTCGGTGATCTCGTCGAAGCCCAGGCCCAGGCGCTGGGTGTAGAAGGTGCCCGACTGCTCGGCGCGCGCGGTGATCTGCCCGGCCAGTCCCGAGTCGTGACCGGCGTCGAACAGGGCCCGGCAGGTGAGCGCGACTTTCTGCCTGGTGGTCAACTGGGAATCAGGACTCTGGGCGTCCAGACGTTCCTGCGCTCGACGCATCAATTCGGCTTTCGACTCTGAGAAAGTGGTTGCCATCAGCGACCCCCAGATCGGGAATGTGTGACACGATAGTAGCACTATAGGAAACTTTGTGTCATGAGAGGCGTCGCCGGTGACCGCTCTCCTTCGGACAATCCGCAAGCAACGGGGCCTCACCCTCGAACAGCTGGCCGCGCAGAGCGGACTGACGAAAAGTTACCTTTCCAAGATCGAGCGGGGTCAGAGCACGCCCTCGATCGCGGTGGCCCTGAAAGTGGCGCGGGCACTCGATGTCGACGTCGGCAGGCTTTTCTCCGACGCTGCCGCCGAGGACCGGATCACCGTCGACCGCGCCGATCTTGCCGGCGGCCGCTACCGCGCGCTGGCCACGACGTTGCTGGCCAAATCCATGTCCCCGTTCGTCGTCCGGCCAACTCAAGCGGCGTGTGACGATCCGCACCCCAAGCATGCCGGCCAGGAGTTTGTTTTTGTGCATGCCGGCGTCGTCGAACTGACCTACGGCAAACAGATCATCACTCTGGGCGCGGGAGACAGTGCGTATTTCGACGCCTCCGTCGGCCATCAGCTCAGGGCAGTTGGCCCGGAGCCGGCCGAGGTTGTCGTCGTCACCCACCCCGGTCACTGATCCGCGTGTCCCCTGATCGGGGGACACGGGTAGGCCCCGCTATGGGATACGCATCTTCGCGATGTGTAACGTAGCTTGTTAGTTACACATTGTCATAATGTGGCAACGTGTAACGATAACCAGCAAATATTGACACAGAAAGGAGATAAATCGTGTCCCATGAAACGCTGTTCGCCACGGAAGAGACCACCTACGGCTTGATCTCATTCGTCGTCGACGAAATCACCGACTGACACCCAGCCCGTCCAGCGGGAACTGATCCTCCCCGCTGGCTCGGGTTCTCGTCAGCAAACCCAACAAAACCTAGGCTCAGAGACGCTATGCACACTGACGACCAGATGAACCCCGGCAGCCCGATCACCAGTGACGGCAGTTTGGTGGAGATCTACCGCCGCGTGTCGGCGACTGCAGAAATCGATCTGATCACGTCGGAACTCGCGCCTGGCAGCACGATTCTGGACTTGGGGTCCGGCGTGGGACGGATAGCCAACCCGCTGGCCGCTCTCGGTCACCAGGTCACCGCGGTGGACGATTCCGCCGACATGCTTGTGCACGTGCACGGTGCCGATACCGTTCAGGCTCGCATCGAGGACTTGCGGCTACCCGGAAAGTTCGACGCCGTGCTGCTGGCGAGCAGCCTGGTCAACTATCCGCCACTGGAACTTCGTCGAGGTTTCCTGGCGACCGTCGCACACCACCTCAGTCCCACTGGCAAAGCCATCATTCAGTGGCGATCCCCGCAGTGGTTCGCCCAGCGACCCGCCGGCACCTACCAGCGCACCGACGGCGAGATGCTGCAGACGATGACCATCCTGCACAACGACGGCGATGTCGTCCTGGGTGAATTCACGCTGGAGTACGCCGGGCAGAGCCTGACCCAGTCGTTCGAAGCTCATCGCGTCGGCGTTGAAGCACTGCGATCACTGCTCGCCGAAGCCGGGATGAGCTTGGACACCGAGGACTCGCAGTCGTCGGAATGGCTGACGGCCTCGCTGCAACGCTGATGTGACTGTTGGACCGCATTGAGGTCCGGTCGTGGGTTGCCGCCAACCCGGGCCCGCACGGCAATCGAGGCTCGTTCTTCGACGCGCAGCTGTCGCAACCGTTGTTCAGCTTCGTCGTCGGCGAGATCGCCGAATATGAAGCTCGTTAGAGCCGGCGGGGCCGCATCGCCCCCGCCGGCTTCGGTCTGTCTGCTACCAGGGCCGCGTCGAGCAGGTGACTCCGGTGGTCGCACTTCGCGTGTCGACGACCTGGCCATCGACGGATATCTCGCAGCGCAGTTCCGGAGTGCTGCCCGAACCACAGTCCGGCCAGTGGCAGCCGCCGCTGGCGCTGACGATTGCCCACTGATTCGGGTTCGCCAGGGTGGTGGTGTAGACCAGCGGCTGGTCAGCGGAGAAGGTCGCCGGCACGGTGGTCATGAACTGGGATGAGTTGGCGTCGTAGGCGGCCTGACTCGGCGGGTCGCTGCTCATGTAGCGGACGTTGCCGGTCAGGTTGCCGGTGGCGGTGATCGTGTAGGTCACCTGATGACCGGCCGGGTCTGCGTGGGCGGTCGCGGGCAGCGGCACGAAAGCTCCACTGAGCACTGCGGCCGCGACCGCGCTGGCCAAAGTTCGCACGTTCCTCATATCGGAAACGCTACCGGATGCGTTACCTGCCAAAATCGGACAAACGTCCGTAACATCGATCTGTGCCCACAGCATTCGTGTTGTCCGGAGGGGCGAGCTTGGGGGCGATCCATGTCGGCATGCTGCGTGCCCTGGCCGATGAGGGGATAACTCCGGACCTGATCGTGGGTACCTCTGTCGGCGCGGTCAACGGCGCCTGGCTCGCATCGCGGGCGGACGCTGCGGGCATCCGAGGGCTGGCCGATCTGTGGGTGTCGCTGACGCGCCAGCAGGTATTCCCCGCCCACCCGCTCTCCAGCGTGCTCGGCATGTTCGGCCGTCGCACCCATTTGGTGCCCAATTCCGGTCTGCGGCGCATTCTCCGGGACAGGCTGCAGTTCACCAGGCTGCAGGACGCACCCATCCCGCTCCACGTGGTGGCCACCGACGTGGTCTCAGGCACCGACGTCTTGTTGTCATCAGGCAACGCGGTGGACGCGATAACCGCCAGCGCAGCGATACCCGGAATCTTTCCCCCGGTGAATATCGACGGACGCGACCTGATGGACGGCGGTGTGGTGAACAACACGCCGGTCTCGCATGCGGTCGCGCTGGGCGCCGACCGGGTGTGGGTATTGCCGACGGGCTACTCGTGCGACCTTCCCGCGACCCCGAAGTCTGCGGTGAACATGGCACTGCACGCCATGACAATCGCGCTGAATCATCGCCTGGCCACCGACATCGCACGCTACGAAAACGTCTGTGAACTGCACGTCATCCGCCCCCTGTGTCCAGTGGCCATTTCCGGCGCCGACTTCTCGCACGGGGCGACGCTGATCGAGCGGTCGCATGCCGCGACCCGTGAATGGCTGGCGGGCCACCCCCCGGCAACCGGACAAGCGGCGTTGCTGGAGCCACACCGCCACTAGGCACCTGGACAGGATCGTTCCGTCGACGTTAACCCGGGTCGGGTAAGAACCACCCCATGAGCGACGACCCTGCACCAAGCCATTCGCGAGGCGTCAGCCGGCGCACTCTGGTGACGACGGGCGCGGTGGCCGGCGTTCTCGGCGCAGGCATCGGAGCGGGCGGGGCCGCGCTGCTGCGATCACAGCGTCCGGAATTGTGGTATCAGCCGGATCGAGGCGCGGCACCACCGGTCGGCGGTCTGCATCTGCAGTTCGGGCGGGATGCCGGCACCGAGGCGGTGGTGTCCTGGCATACCACGGACGCGGTCCGCAATCCGCGGGTGATGATTGGTTTGCCGGCGTCCGGCCTGGGCAGCACCGTGTCAGCCGAAACACGGACCTACCGAGACGCCCTGTCCAACATCGAGGTCCGGGTCAACCACGCCCGGTTGACCGGCCTCACCCCGGACACCGAGTACGTGTACGCCGCGGTACACGACGGTGCTCACCCCGAGCTGGGCACCTTCCGAACCGCACCGTCAGGGCGAAAGCCGTTCCGCTTCACCAGCTTCGGTGACCAGTCGACGCCGACCCTGAGCGCATTGACCGACGGCCGATACGTCAGCGACCACATCGGATCACCCGCGGCGGCCGACACCACGGTGGCGATCGAACGCATGGCACCGCTTTTCAATCTGGTCAACGGCGACCTGTGCTACGCCAACCTTGCGCGAGACCGCATCCGCGCCTGGTCGGATTGGTTTGTCAACAACACCCGTTCGGCGCGCTACCGCCCGTGGATGCCCGCGGCGGGCAACCATGAAAACGAATTGGGCAACGGGCCAATCGGTTACGGCGCGTATCAGACCTACTTCTCGGTGCCGGACTCGAGGGCGAGCGAACAATTGCGGGGCCTGTGGTACTCGTTCACGGCCGGCGCAGTGCGGATAATAAGTCTGAACAACGACGACGTGGCCTATCAGGACGGCGGCAATTCCTACGTGCACGGATACTCTGCGGGCGAGCAGAAGCGTTGGCTTACCGGGGAACTGGCGGCGGCGCGGCGCGACCCGGGTATCGACTGGGTGGTGGTGTGCATGCACCAGACGGCGATCTCCACGGCCAAGGCTAACGGCGCGGACCTGGGAATCCGCCAGGAGTGGCTGCCGTTGTTCGATCAGTACAACGTCGATCTGGTGTTGTGCGGGCACGAGCACCACTACGAGCGCTCGCACCCACTGCGCGGCACGATGGGTACCGACACCCGGACCCCGATCCCCGTGGACACCCGCACCGATGTGATCGACGTGACCCGGGGAACCGTGCACGTCGTCATCGGCGGAGGCGGAACCTCGGTGCCCACAAACGGGTCGTTCTTCCCCGACCTGCGGTGCCAGGTGATCACCGGCGTCGGCGCCTTCGATGAGGCGCGGGGGCTCAGGCCACCGATCTATGTGATGGAGGACGCACCGTGGTCGGCTTTCCGCGACCGCGATAACCCGTACGGCTTCTTGGCTTTCGACGTCGAGCCTGGCGCGCCGGGGGGCAACACCTCGATCGCGGCGACCTACTACGCGGTCCAGGGGCCATACGGCGCGGTCACTGCCGTCGACCGATTCACGCTGACCAAGCCGCGCCGCTAAAACAGCGTCGGCTGCGTGGTCGGCGGCGTCACGTCGGCCCGCAGCGGTCTGGGGTCGGCGCCCAGCCCATACTTGGCGATCAGCGGCCTGGCACGCTCGCGCAGCATGTCGCGGTAGCCCTGCGGCAGGTAGGCGCCCCGACTGTAGAGGTCCCGGTACCGGGCGATCAACTCGGGATGGGACTGGGCCAGCCAGGACATGAACCAGCCACGGGTGGCGCCACGCAAATGTAACCCGAAGACCGTGACGCTGGTGGCGCCGGCAGCGGCGATCCGTTCAAGCAACGCGTCGAGGTGCTCAGTCGAATCGGTGAGGTGCGGTAGCACCGGCGCAACCATGACGTGGCAGCCGAGGTTGGCCTCGCGCACGGCCGAGACGAGCGCCAGCCGCGCCTGCGGCGTGGGCGTTCCCGGTTCAACCTCGCGGTGCAGTTCCGCGTCGCCCACCGCCAGGGAGATTGCCACCGACAATGGGACTTGGTGTGCGGCCTGGCTGATCAGCGGAAGATCGCGGCGCAGCAGGGTGCCCTTGGTCAGGATGGACATCGGCGTTCCGGAGTCGGCGAGTGCGGTGATGATGCCGGGCATCAGCGCGTAGCGGCCCTCGGCGCGCTGGTAGGGGTCGGTATTGGTGCCGAGTGCGACCGTTTCGCGCCGCCACGAGGGTCGCTTGAGCTCCTGCCGCAGCACCTCGACTACGTTGGTCTTGACCACGATCTGCGAGTCGAAGTCCGCCCCGACGTCGAAGTCCAGGTATTCGTGGGTGGGGCGGGCGAAGCAGTAGCGGCAGGCGTGCGAGCACCCGCGGTAGCCGTTCACGGTGTAGCGGAACGGCAGCGCGGCGGAGTTGGGGACCTTGTTCAGCGCCGACTTGCACAGCACCTCGTGAAACGTCATGCCCTCGAATTGCGGCACCCGCACACTCTTGAGCAGGCCCAGTCGCTGCAGGCCGGGCAACGCCCCGTCATCGACGGGTGTTCCGTTGACAGCCACCGCTTGACCTGACCAACGCATGTATCCATTCGAACAATAGTTCGATGCGACGTCAAGGGGTTTCCCGCCATCGGCCGGTCCACTCTCGCGAAGGGCCGCGAATGTACGGACACTGCGGCGTGTCGCCGGCAACACGCGGCCACTCGCGCACGCCGCGAGCGCCTACGTCAGTCGCGAGAGCACTTCAGCCACAACCGAATCGATCGGTACCGACACCTGCTCCCCCGAGCTTAGATCCTTCACGCCGAGGGTGCCGGCATTCAAGTCCCGGTCTCCGGCAACCAGTGCCAGTCGGGCACCGGAGCGGTCGGCCGCACGCATCGCGCCTTTGAGCCCGCGGTCGCCATAGGCCAGGTCGATGCGGACGCCTGCCGCTCGCAGCGCACCGCTCAGCACCGCGAGCCGCAATTTGGCCGCCTCGCTCAGCGGCACGCCAAACACCTCGCACCGCGCCACAGAACCCACACTCTTGCCCTCCGCACGCAGCGCCAACAGCGTCCGGTCCACACCCAGCCCGAATCCGATGCCGGACAGGTCCTGTCCGCCAAGCTCTTTCATGAGACCGTCGTAGCGGCCGCCACCGCCGATGCCCGACTGGGCGCCCAGCCCGTCGTGCACGAACTCGAAGGTGGTCTTGGTGTAGTAGTCCAAGCCGCGAACCATGCGCGGGTTGATGACATATGCGACCCCGAGCGCGTCCAGGTGCGAGAGCACCGTGTCGAAATGTTGCTTTGCGGCATCGGAGAGGTGGTCGAGCAGCACCGGCGCATCGGCGGTCATTGCCTTCACCTCGGGACGTTTGTCGTCGAGCACCCGCAGCGGGTTCAGGTGCGCGCGCTGGCGGGTCGCCTCATCCAGATCGAGGCCTAAGAGGAAGTCCTGCAACAATTCCCGATACTGAGGCCGGCAGCTGTCGTCACCTAGCGAGGTGATCTCCAGCCGGAAGCCGGCCAAACCCAGCGAGCGGAATCCGGCGTCGGCAACGGCGATCACCTCGGCGTCCAGCGCCGGGTCGTCGACGCCGATCGCTTCGACACCAACCTGTTGCAACTGGCGATACCGGCCGGCCTGTGGCCGCTCGTAGCGGAAGAACGGGCCGGCGTAGCAGAGCTTGACCGGCAGCGCAGCGCGGTCCAGGCCGTGCTCGATAACCGCACGCACCACCCCCGCTGTGCCCTCGGGCCGCAGCGTTACCGAACGGTCGCCGCGGTCGGCGAAGGTGTACATCTCCTTGGACACCACATCTGTGGATTCGCCGACTCCGCGCGCGAATAGCGCGGTGTCCTCGAAAATCGGCAATTCGATGTAGCCGTATCCGGCACGGCCGGCTGCCGAGAGCAACCCGTCGCGAACGGCGACGAACTGGGCGGAATCCGGCGGAAAGTAGTCGGGAACCCCTTTGGGTGCAACGAATTCCGTCACGGGGTCAAGCCTTCGATAAACGGGTTGTACCGACGTTCGGCGCCGATCGTGGTCGAATTGCCATGTCCGGGTAGTACCACGGTCCGGTCGTCGAGCACCAACAATTTATTCGCGATCGAGCGCAGCAGATCCCGGCCGCTGCCACCGAACAGGTCGGTGCGGCCCACGGAACGTTCGAACAGGGTGTCGCCGGTGAACACGACGTCGGCATCGTTCTTCGCCGCCTGCAGGACGCGGAAGCACACCGATCCGCGGGTGTGCCCCGGCGTGTGGTCTACGTTGACCGATACGCCACCGAGGTCGATCTTGTCGCCGTCCCGGTCCAGCTCGACCACCTGGCGTGGCTCACGGAAAAATGCGCCCGCGAACACCTGCGCCACCCGCGGACCGAGGCCGTAGATCGGGTCCTTCAGCATGAACCGGTCCTCGGGATGGATATAGGTGGGGCAGCCGAAGGTATCGGAGACCTTCTGCGCCGACCACATGTGGTCGATGTGACCGTGGGTGATCAGTACCGCTGCCGGGGTCAGCCGATTCTTGTCGAGGATTTCTCGTAGTTGCGCCATCGCACGCTGGCCCGGATCGACGACGATGGCGTCGGCGCCTGGGCGCTCGGCCAGCACGTAACAGTTGCACTGCAACAGTCCGGCGGGAAATCCGGTGATCAACACGGTCCCAGTTTTCCATCCCCGGACGCATGGAATGATAGCGGCCGTGCCGACCAATCAGCAGCGACGTGCTACAGCCAAGCGCAAACTCGAGCGGCAGCTGGAACGCCGCGCCAAGCAGGCCAAGCGCCGCCGCGTTCTGACTATCGCCGGGGGCGCGGTCGCCGCGGTGGTGCTGGTGGCGGCCGTGGTGGTCGCCGTGGTCGTCAGCAAGGACGACCACAAGGCCAGCCCCTCGGCGTCGACCACGTCGAGCAGCGGGGCGCCCAGCTCGTCGGTCGCCGGTCTGCCGCCGGTGCAGCTCGGCAACGCCGTGCCGTTGCCGCCGTTCAAGGCAGCGCCCAATTTAGGCGCAAACTGCCAGTACCCAGCGTCACCAGACAAGGCCGTCAAGCCCGTCAAGCCGCCGCGGACCGGGAAGGTGCCCACCGAGCCGGCGCAGGTGAGCGTCAGCATGGTGACCAACCAGGGCAACATCGGCCTGCTGTTGGCCAACAACCAAGCACCCTGCACGGTCAACAGTTTCGCCAGCCTGACCAACCAAGGGTTCTTCAAGGACACCAAGTGCCACCGGCTGACCACCTCGGCGTCGCTGTCGGTGCTGCAGTGCGGTGACCCGAAGGGAGACGGCACCGGCGGCCCGGGCTACCAGTTCGCCAACGAATACCCCACCGACCAGTACCCGCCTAACGACCCCAAGCTGAAAGAGCCGGTCATCTATCCCCGCGGCACCCTGGCCATGGCCAACGCCGGACCCAACACCAACAGCAGCCAGTTCTTCCTGGTCTACCGCGACTCGGCGCTGCCGCCGGAGTACACGGTTTTCGGCACCATTCAGGCCGACGGATTGGCCACCCTGGACAAAATCGCCGCAGCCGGTGTCGCCGGTGGTGGCGAGGACGGCCCCCCGGCGCTGGATGTGACCATCACCTCGATCCTGCTCGACTAACGTGGTCTCCCGGGGGTGGGCGACCGCTTGTCCGGGAGGAGATTCGTGGCCGAGAGCTCGTTCGGTCGGTACCAGTTGCAGGGGCTGCTGGGTCGCGGCGGCATGGGGCAGGTCTATCGCGCCTATGACACTCAGACCGACCGCGTCGTCGCGATCAAGGTGCTGCCACCGAACCTGGTCGAGGACAAGGAGTTCGAACACCGGTTCCGCCGAGAGGCTCGAACGGCGGCCAGCCTCAACGACCCTCATGTAGTGCCCATCCACAGCTTCGGCGAGATCGACGGCCGGCTCTATGTCGATATGCGGCTCGTCGAGGGCCGCGATCTGTCCCGATTCATCGCCGAGAACGGCGGCCGGCTCAGCGCGGAACAAACCGTCGCGATCATCGAACAGGTTGCGGCGGCGCTGGACAGCGCGCATCGGGCGGGACTGGTGCACCGTGACGTCAAGCCCTCGAACATCCTGGTCGCCAACGCCCGCAACTTCGTCTACCTGATCGACTTCGGCATCGCCCGCGCCACCACTGACACGGCCCTGACCGCCACCGGGATGACGATGGGCACGCTGGCCTATCTGGCACCCGAACGCTTCAGTGGCACAACGGATGCCCGTGCCGACGTCTACGCGCTGGCGTGCACGATGTATGAGTGCCTCACCGGGTCGCGGCCCTACCCGGGCGACAGCTTCGCGGAGCAGGTCTCCGGCCACCTGCACACCCCGCCACCGCGAGCCACCGCCATCGCTCCCGACCTTGCCCCCGCCTTTGACGCGGTAATCGCCCGCGGAATGGCCAAGGACCCCGATGCCCGGTATCAGACGGTGACCGAGTTCGCCGAGGCCGCCCGCGCCGCACTCGGTGGCGCCGGCATGGCACTACCGCCGCCGCCGCCTGCTGCGGCGCCGGCGGGCCTGGTCCCGTCGGGCTCCGATACCCCGCCCCCCGCGCCATCCCCGGGCAGGGCGAGCAGCCGCACCATGTTGATCGCGACGGTCGCCGCTTCGGGCCTGGCGTTGGTGCTGGTGGCGGCGCTGGTGGCGTTTGTGTCCGGCGACGACAACGGCTCGAACAACCCGATGCCCGCGACGACGGCATCGACCACCAGCGCGACGCCGGAGACGACGACCGAGACGAGCGGCGAGCCGTCCAGAAAAAACCAAACGGATTCGACCGATACCTACGACACGACCACCGAAGAGTCCGGAGCGCCGTAGCCCGGCTAAGAAGCCGACGTCACCCGGTATACGTCATAGACACCTTCGACATTGCGCACGACGTTGAGCAGGTGCCCGAGATGTTTGGGGTCGCCCATCTCGAAGGTGAACCGGCTGATCGCCACCCGGTCGCCCGACGTGGTGACCGACGCCGACAGGATATTCACCTTCTCATCGGCCAGCACTCGGGTGATGTCCGACAGGAGCCGGTGCCGGTCGAGCGCCTCGACCTGGATCGCCACCAGGAACACCGACGATGCCGACGGCGCCCAGAGCACCTCGATGATGCGCTCGGCCTGTTGCTGCAGCGACGCGGCGTTTGTGCAGTCGGTGCGGTGCACGCTGACTCCCCCGCCGCGGGTGACGAATCCCATGATCTGGTCGCCGGGTACCGGCGTGCAGCACTTGGCCAGCTTGGTCAGGATGCCGGGAGCACCGGGGACCGAAACGCCCACGTCCTCGTTGCTGCGAGGACGCCGCAGCATGGTCGCCGGCGTCGACCGCTCGGCCAGTTCCTCCTCGGCCTGATCTATACCGCCGAGTTCGGCCAGTAGCCGCTGCACGACATGGCGGGCCGAGACGTGCCCCTCGCCGATCGCGGTGTACATCGCCGAGACGTCCGTGTAGTGCAACTCCCTGGCCACCGCGGCCATCGACTCGCCATTGACCAAGCGCTGCAACGGAAGTCCGGCCCTGCGTACCTCGCGGGTCATGGCCTCCTTACCGGCCTCGAGCGCCTCCTCCCGCCGCTCCTTGGCGAACCACTGCCGGATTTTCGTCTTCGCCCGCGGCGACACGACGAACTGCTGCCAGTCTCGCGACGGGCCGGCATTCTGCGCCTTCGAAGTGAAAACCTCGACGACTTCCCCGTTTTCCAGCTTGCGTTCCAGCGCCACCAGCCGTCCATTGACGCGGGCGCCGATGCAGCGGTGGCCCACCTCGGTGTGCACCGCGTAGGCGAAGTCCACCGGCGTGGACCCGGTGGGCAGCGTGATCACGTCGCCTTTGGGGGTGAAGACGAAAAGCTCCTGAACGGCAAGGTCGTAACGCAGGGACTCGAGGAACTCACCGGGATCGGCAGCCTCACGTTGCCAGTCGAGCAGCTGACGCATCCAGGCCATGTCGTCGATCTCGGCGGCGGCCAGCGGATGCGGAACACCGTTGCGGCCTTTGGCTTCCTTGTAGCGCCAGTGTGCGGCGATGCCGTATTCGGCCGTGTGGTGCATGTCGTTGGTGCGGATCTGCACTTCCAGCGGCTTGCCCTCGGGCCCGACGACCGTGGTATGTAGCGACTGGTACACGCCGTACCGGGGCTGAGCGATGTAGTCCTTGAACCGCCCGGCCATCGGCTGCCACAGCGAGTGCACCACGCCCACGGCGGCGTAACAATCCCGGATCTCGTCGCACAGGATGCGTACCCCGACCAGGTCGTGGATGTCGTCGAAGTCGCGACCTTTGACAATCATCTTCTGGTAGATCGACCAGTAGTGCTTGGGCCGGCCCTCTACCGTCGCCTTGATCTTCGAAGCGTTGAGCGTGTTGGTGATCTCGGTACGGACCTTGGCCAAGTAGGTGTCGCGGGACGGCGCGCGGCCCGCGACCAGCCGAACGATCTCGTCGTATTTCTTGGGATGCAGAATCGCGAACGAGAGGTCTTCCAGCTCCCACTTGACGCTGGCCATCCCCAGCCGATGCGCAAGGGGCGCAATGACTTCCAACGTCTCGCGGGCCTTGCGCGCCTGCTTCTCGGGCGGCAGGAAGCGCATGGTGCGCATGTTGTGCAACCGGTCAGCCACCTTGATCACCAGCACGCGGTGGTCACGGGCCATGGCGATGATCATCTTGCGGATGGTCTCGCCTTCGGCCGCGCTGCCCAGTTCGACGCGATCCAGCTTGGTCACGCCGTCGACGAGGTGGCCGACCTCCTCACCGAAGTCCTCGGACAGTTGCTCGAGGGTATAACCGGTGTCCTCGACCGTGTCGTGCAACAGCGCGGCCACCAGTGTGGTGGTGTCCATGCCGAACTCGGCCAAAATGGTGGCGACGGCCAGGGGGTGGGTGATGTAGGGGTCGCCGGAGTGGCGGAACTGGTTGGCGTGCCGCTGATCGGCGACCTCGTAGGCCCGCTGCAGGATCGACAGATCCGCCTTGGGATAGACCTCCCGGTGCACCGCGACCAATGGCTCGAGCACCGGGTTGATGGCGCCGCTGCGTGCCGTCATCCGACGCGCCAACCGGGCGCGAACCCGGCGCGACGCGCTGCTGGTGGTCTTGAGCGGCTCGGCCGTCGGCTCGGGGATCTCCGCGACAGGTAGCGGCTCGGTGGGTGGCGCGGCAGCTTGCAGCGTGCTTTGGTCGTCCGCCACGTCAGTCACCTCCGCCATAGAGGATATCTCGGAACTCGCGCTCTTCCGGCGACCGATGTCGGGGCTATGCCAGGCTCAAACTGTGCACCGGCAGCGGCGCGATCGCGTCGCGGCCGCCCAGTGCCTCCATTTCCAGGACGACCGCAGCACCGGTGACGTTCGCGCCGACCCGCTTGAGCAACCGGCTGGCGGCGCTCAGTGTGCCGCCGGTAGCCAGTACGTCGTCGATCAGCACTACGTTGCGTCCGGCCAGATCAACGCCGTCGGCCGGGATCTCCATGGACGCGGTGCCGTACTCCATCTGGTAATCCTCGCTGAGGACCGGCGGCGGCACCTTGCCACTTTTCCGGATGGACAGCAGGCCCGTGCCCAACCGCGTGGCGAGGGCGGCGGCGACCACGGCTCCGCGCGACTCGATGCCGACCACCAGGTCGGCGCCGGACGCGACGTCGGCCAGAGCCTCGATCACCGCGGACATCGCCTCGCTGTCGGCAAACAGCGGGGTGAGATCTTTGAACTGAATCCCGGGCGTCGGGAAGTCTGCTACCTCGCGGGTCAGCGACGCGATCACGTCGGCCACGGGAGCCCTGCCCCTCAGGTTTATCACTGCATCAACGCCCATCGGTCCATGTTCCAGCCCGCTCCCCAGCGCGTCGGATTCCTGCTCACGGCATACATCTTTTTCGACATCAACAACGTCCGCTGCTGCCGGTACAACGGCAACGTTGGCATGTCTCCCCAGAGTACCGGCGCTCCCTCAGCCAGCAATCTGACACGCTCGGCGGGGTCGGCAGAGACCGCGAGCGCGCCGATGATCCCGTCGACCTGTGGATTTGCGTAGCCAGACAGGTTGTTTCCGTTGCCGCTGTGCAGGTCATAGGCGTCTATCGACGACGATCCGGTCGATCCGCTGCCGCTGGCTCCCCCGGTGCTGGCCAGCAGCACGTCGATCTTTCCGTCCCGCAACGCCTGGGGACCCGATGTGTCCAGAGTCACATTCGAGACGGTGATTCCGGCCGGGGCGCACGCCGCTGCGATAGACCCGACGGTGGCCGCCAACCGCGCGTTGGGCCCTCGATAGCCGATGCGTACCGTCAGCGCGACGTTGTTCAGCGCAGCGCGGGCGGCATTCGGATCGGCCTTGGTGAACTGAGCGGCCTCGGCGGCGCCGTCGGCCGCTGACACCGCGTCGTCGGCCGCCGGCGATAGGCGCGAGTTTGCGATCGGGACCCCGGCATCGCGGGCGATCATGTCACGCGGGGTGCACAACGCGAACGCGTGACGGGCAGAGCTGGCCGCGAGCGGCCCCTGCGGGGCGAAGATCAGCTGCTCGATCCCGGCTGAGGGCGAATCGGCGCGCTCATAGTTATCCGGGGTCGCCAGCGCGCCCGAAGATCCGGCCGCCACGTCGACGACGTCGACGCTGCGGTTGTTCACCCGGTCTTGGATGTCGCCCCCCAGCGGCCACACGGTGATCCGCTTGGTGATCGCCTTGGCGCCCCACCAGCGGTCGTTGGCGACCAGCACCACCGCGCCGCCGTCCAGGACGCGCTCGATTTTGTACGGTCCGGACGACGGGAAGCGCTTGAGAACCTCTTCGGCTTTGACGCCGGGCTTGAGGTCCCACGTGCTGTTCCACAGCTTGGCGACCTGTTCGATCACCGCGCCTTTGTTGGTCAGCAGCGCCGTGGTGATGTCGGTGCCCAGCGTGTCGGAGATGACGTGCGAGGGCATCATCGAGGTCGCGGTGAACAGTTGGGTGTAGTCGACGACGCCGCGGTCCGGGATGAACGAGACCCGGGCCTTCTTCTGACCGGGTGTGCACTCGATATTGGCGATGTCGACGTAACCGGCCTGACTGGCGGCGTCGAAACCGCCAAAGCGCCCCGATTGGGCCGCCCAGGCCAGCACCAGGTCGTCACACGTCACCGGCTTGCCGTCGGAATACACTGCGTTGTCGGCGATTTGGTAGTCGAGCACCAGGGGCGCCCCACCCACCACCGAGATGGTTCCGAAGTCGTGGTCGGCGACGACCTGCCCGTCTGGTCCGTGATAGCCGAACCCGCTGAGCGTCCGGGCGAATGCCTGGGCGCCGGCGGACGCGGCGCCCAGCACTGTGTTGGTGTTGTAGGTGGAGAGCACGCCGTCAACCACATAGGAGATCTGCCCCGCGGCACTCCCGGAGCAAGCGGTCAGGGTGGAGCCGGCCAGCACGGCCGTCACACCGGCGGCCAGCACGGCTCCCAGCCAGCGAGACCGGATCGACATGCGGCCCTACCGTTTGCCGGCGTTTCGCTTACCGGTGGGGCGCCGCGCGCCGCTGGGGCGCACCGGCCGGGCACCTGGCGCCGGTTTGTTGGCGGCGGGCTTGCTGGGGGCGCCGGCCTCAGCGGGCTCTTCTCTGGTTTCTCCGGAGTCGTCGGCGTCCGCGTCGGCCGGGGAATCTGCGCGCGCGGACTTCTTGTCGGTGACCGCGCCCGCGTTACGGCGGCGCAGCACCCGACGGGTGTGGGTGCGCACCAGCTCGGTGCGTTCCCGCAGGGTGACCAGCAACGGGGTGGCGAAGAAGATCGAGGAGTAGGTCCCGACCATGATGCCGATGAGCTGCACCAGCGCCAGGTCTTTGAGCGTGCCGACACCCAGTAGCCAGACCGCCACCACCATCAGCGCCAGCACCGGCAGCACCGAGATCAGGCTGGTGTTGATCGACCGCATGAACGTCTGGTTGACGGCCAGGTTCGCGTGTTCGGCGAAGGTGCGGCGGGCGGTGTGCTGGAAACCGTGGGTGTTCTCCTCGACCTTGTCGAACACGATGACGGTGTCGTAAAGGGAGAAACCGAGGATCGTCAGCAATCCGATGACCGTGGCGGGGGTGACTTCGAAGCCCACCAACGCGTAGACACCCGCGGTAACGGTCAGGTCGAAGATCATGGCCGCGATGGCTGAAATGGTCATGTACCGCTCGTAGCGCACGGTGATGTAGATGGCGACCAACACCAAGAACACCACCAGCGCGATCACCGCCTTCTTGGTGATCTGACCACCCCAGGTCTCCGATACAGCCGCGTCACTGATGGCCTTCTTGCTGGGATTGCCGTCGGCGCCCTTGGGATGGAACGCGTCGAAAAGGGCATTGCGCAGCTTCTCGGTCTGCTCATTGGACAGGGTTTCCGAACGGATCTGCACGGTGGCCGACGAACCCTTGCCGACGGTGACCACCGATTCGGGGTCCTTGCCAATGGTCTTGTGGAACACATTTTCCACCTGCGTGACACTGACCGTGCCGCCGGCACCGGCCGACGGCATCGACACCGTGGTGCCGCCCTTGAAGTCGATGCCGAAGGTGAATCCGCGGATGATGATCGCCAGCACCGCGATCGCCATGATCGCCCCGCTTACGCCGTACCACAGCTTGCGGCGACCGACCACCTCGAAGGCACCAGTGCCGGTGTACAGCCGGGACAGGAAACTGTGTTGCGGCCCAGTGCTTTTCGGCTCTTCATCGAGCTCGACGACGTCGGTTGTGGTGTCGGGCTTGGACGCCATGGTTTACCCCCGTCCCGTCTTGGCTGCCGTGCTCGACGCCCGGCGTTCGCGTGCCACCTGCTGGACCGCGCCCAGGCCGTTGTATGCCGGCTTGGCCAGCCGAGTGGATTTGGAGGCCAGGTACACCAGCGGCCAGGTCACCAGGAACACCACCACAAGGTCGAGGATCGTGGTGAGACCCAGAGTGAAGGCGAATCCCTTCACCTGTCCGATCGCCAGGAAATACAGCACGGCGGCTGCCAGGAAGGTGACGGCGTTGCCCGACACGATGGTCTTGCGTGCCCGCGCCCAACCCCGCGGAACTGCCGAACGGAACGAACGCCCTTCGCGTATCTCGTCTTTGATGCGTTCGAAGAACACCACGAACGAGTCCGCTGTGGTACCGATACCAATGATCAGACCCGCGATGCCGGCCAGGTCCAGCGTGTAGTTGATGTATCGGCCGAGCAGCACCAGGATCGCGAAGATCATCGCGCCGGAAGCGATCAGCGACAGCGCGGTGAGCAGCCCGAGCACCCGGTAGTAAATCAGCGAATAGATCAGCACCAGCACCAGACCTATCCCGCCGGCGATCAGACCGGCCCGCAGGGAGGTCAAACCCAATGTCGCCGAAACCGTTTGGGCCTCCGAGGACTCGAAGGACAGTGGCAGCGATCCGTATTTCAGGACGTTGGCCAGCTGCTTCGCGGTCGCCGCGCTGAACGGTGGGTCACCGCCGCTGATCTGGGTCCGCCCGCCGGGAATGGGTTCCCTGATCATCGGCGCGCTGACCACCTGAGAGTCGAGCGTGAACGCTGTTTGGGTGCCGGTGTGATCGGCGGTGTACTTGGCCCAGGTCTCGGCCGCGGCACTCTTGAACTGCAGGTCCACCACATAACCGAGGCTGCTCTGGTTCATCCCCGAGGTAGCGTCCTGGATCTGGTCGCCGCTGATGATCGACGGGGCGAGCAGGTACGCGGTCTTGTGGTCGGTCGAGCAGGTGACCAGGGGCAGTTTCGGGTCGTCGTTGCCGGCCAGGATGTCGTCCTTGTCGCAGCGGGTGGCCTCGAACTGCAAGGCGATCATCTGGATGTACTGGCTGGTGTTCTGCCGCCACTTCTTCTCCTGCGCGATCCGCTCGGCCAGATCCTTGCGCGGATCGGGCGCGGCGGGCGTGTCGGTGGGCGGCACGTCGGTGGGCGGTGCCTGGCCCGTCGGCGACGGGCCGGGACTGGGCGCGGGCGAGGGGCTGGGCGCGGGCGACGGGCTCGGCGCCGGGTCCTGCGGGTAGGGCCTGGGTTGCCCGCGTGGTGGCGCCGGAGCGGGTGCGCCGGACTGCGGCGGCGCGGGAGCCGGGGCACCGGGTGCGGGCGCACCGGGAGCCGGCGCACCGGGCGGCGCGGCGCCGGGCTCGCCGCCGGCCGGCGGTTGCCCCGGCTTGGGCTCCTCCGGAGCCTTCTGGGCCGGCATCGAGTTGAGCACCGGCCGGATGTACAGCCGCGCCGTCTGGCCCAGATCACGCGCCTCGCTGCCGTCGCTGCCGGGCACCGTGATCACCAGATTGTCGCCGTCGATGACCACCTCAGAGCCCGAGACACCCAGCCCGTTGACTCGCGAACTAATGATCTGTTGCGCCTGCGCCAGCGCGTCCCGGCTCGGTCGCGAGCCGTCGGGGGTACGGGCCGTCAACGTCACCCGGGTGCCGCCCTGCAGATCGATGCCGAGCTTGGGGCTGGCCTTCTTGTCGCCGGTGAGGAACATCAATAGATAAAGGCCGACGAGCATCACCAGAAACACCGACAGATAGCGGGCAGGCTGCACTGGCGCCGAAGACGATGCCACGTTCTTTCTGTCTCCTCGCGAATCGGGTTTGAGGATCCGTCCAGACCCGGACAGAACCTTCGAAAAGACTACGTGCCGCGCTACGACCGACGTCGCGCACGCGGCAGTGGGTACCGGTCAGGAATCCTTGATAACCCGGCTGGAGTCCGATTCGTTGTCCTCATCCTCACCGGCCGCCTCCAGTTCGACGTCCTCGTCGTCGAAGTCTTCATCGTCGTCAGGCAGAATCCGGTCGCGCACGGCCAGCTTCATCCAGGTGGTCACCACCCCCGGTGCGATCTCGAGGTCGACCGTGTCGTCGGTGAAACTCACGACGGTGCCCTGCAGTCCCGATGTGGTGTGCACCCGGTCCCCCGGCTCCAATGACTCGTGCAGGTCGATGGTGGCCTGCATCGCCTTCCGCTGACGACGCGACGCGAAATACATGAACCCGCCCATGATGAGCAGGAACGGTAAGAACAAGACAAAACTCTCCATCAACACGCCTGTCTTTCGTATCGGTAGTGCTCGAAACTCCCCGCCAAAGCCGGGACGGCGCCGGTCCGAACCGGGCTCGCTCACGTCGCTAACGGTCCAGTCTGCCATTCCCGCAGGTCGCAAACCGACGGGCACCGTCCAGCCGACTACCAGCTAGGCTTTAACCGCGACGTGACCTGCGCGTCCGCGGGAGGAGGAGTCCGTGGCCAGCCTCGAGCAGAGCCGCCATTTGGCCACTGAAATCCCTGGTCCCGCCTCGTTGCAACTGAACAAGCGCCGCACCGCCGCGGTGTCACACGGCGTGGGCGTCACCCTGCCGGTTTTCGTGGCGCGCGCGGGCGGCGGGATCCTCGAGGACGTGGACGGCAACCGTCTGATCGACCTCGGTTCGGGCATCGCGGTGACCACGATCGGCAACGCGGCCCCGCGGGTCGTCGAGGCGGTACGCCGACAGGTTGCCGAGTTCACCCACACCTGCTTCATGGTGACGCCCTATGAGGGCTACATCGCCGTGGCCGAGGAGTTGAACCGGATCACCCCGGGCGCCGGCGAGAAGCGCTCGGTGTTGTTCAACTCCGGCGCCGAGGCGGTGGAGAGCTCGATCAAAGTAGCCCGCGCCTATACGGGCAGGTCTGCCGTCGTCGCGTTCGACCACGCCTACCACGGCCGCACCAACCTGACGATGGCACTGACTGCAAAGTCGATGCCCTACAAGAGCGGTTTCGGCCCCTTCGCCCCGGAGATCTACCGCGCGCCGCTGTCCTATCCCTACCGGGACGGCCTGCTCGACAAGGAACTGGCCACCGACGGCGAAAAGGCCGCGGCCCGCGCCATCAGCGTGATGGACAAGCAGGTCGGCGCGAAGAACTTGGCGGCGGTCATCATCGAGCCGATCCAGGGGGAAGGCGGGTTCATCGTCCCCGCCGAAGGATTCCTGCCGGCCCTGCTTCGCTGGTGCCGGGAGAACGACGTGGTGTTCATCGCCGATGAGGTGCAATCGGGTTTTGCGCGCACCGGCGCGATGTTCGCCTGCGAGCACGAGAACATCCAGCCCGACATCATCGTGACGGCCAAAGCCATCGCAGACGGGCTGCCGCTGTCGGGGATCACCGGCCGGGCCGAGGTGATGGACGCCCCGCACGCAGGCGGCCTCGGCGGGACCTTCGGTGGCAATCCCGTCGCGTGTGCGGCCGCGCTGGCAACCATCGCGACCATCGAATCCGAGGGGCTGATCGAGCGGGCCCGGGAGATCGAGCGTCTGATCACCGAGCCGCTGCTGCGGTTGCAGGCCGGCGATGACCGGGTCGGCGACGTGCGTGGCCGCGGCGCCATGATCGCCATGGAGTTGGTGAAGTCCGGCACCTCCGACCCCGACCCCGAGCTGACGTCGCGGTTGGCCACTGCGGCGCATGCCGCGGGCATCGTCGTGTTGACCTGCGGCATGTTCGGCAACATCATCCGGCTGCTCCCGCCCCTGACGATCACCGACGAGCTGTTGACCGAGGGGCTGGACGTGCTGACGGGGCTGCTTTCCGCGCTCTAGCGCACTCGGCCGCCACCCAGATTGAACGCACGCAGACCCGCCTCGGCGAGTCGTGTGCGAGGAGTCAGTGTCGTGGCGGGTCGACTTCTGCGACGGCCCAGAAGTCGACCAACGTCCGCGCGATCGTCTTCGCATCGACCAACAATGGCGCGACCCGACCGCCGCCCATCACCACGTCAGCCCGTGCGTTGGGCATGACGGCGCAGGCGGCCCGGGCCTGCTGCGGCGGCCAGCCCTCGTCGTCGTCGTGGGCGGCCAGCATCAACGTCGGCGCCGTGATGCGAGACAGCCGGTGACCAATGTCGGGCCGCTTCAACATCATCGAGCACACGGCGTGGTACATGCCAGTCCGGTCGGCCTGCCGAAACGCATCCATGAACTCTGCGGAACCGTTGGGTCCCAGCAGGGCGTGTGAGAGCGGATCGCAGACCAGCCGGGTCGGACCGAACAGCCGATACAGCGCCACCAGCGGCCACCCTTTGGTCACGCGGAACCGCGGGCTGATGCCGTGCACCGGGGTGCCGATGGTGGTCAGGGTGCGGATCCGGCGCGGTTGGGTGGCGGCCAGCAGAATCCCGATGTGTCCGCCCCAGGCGTTGCCGACCCAGTCGACCGGCTCGCAGATGCGCAGTCCGTCCAGCACGTCCGCAGCGGCTTGAACGCATTCGTCGAACGTGAAGTCGCGGGTGACCGGTGCGCTGCGACCGTGTGACGGTCCGTCGATGGCGATCACGGTGCGGTGTGGCGCGAGCTCGTCGAGCGCCTCGATCAGGGGTTTCCACGACCGGGAGTCCAGGAACAGGCTGTGCCACAGGATGGTGACCGGTCCGCTCCCCCGGCGCGACACATGCAACCGGCCTAAGCCGGTCTCGACGAACTCTTCCATCAGCTTGCTCATGGCGCCCCTCATTTACTTCGGAAGCCGAAACTTCGGTACCCGTAGTATCTTCGGAACTCATGGCGACGTCAAGGGATTTACCCGCCGACCGGCAAGCGATCGGACAGCTACTGGTGCGGTTGACGCGGCAGTTTCGCACCGAGTTGGCCGCGCCGCACACCGAGCAGGGTTATCGCGACATCCGCGATCCCCATCTGCAGATTTTCGGCAATATCCGGATGGGCGGCATCCGCTTGACTGAACTGGCATCCCGAGCACAGCTGAGCCTCGCGGCGACGTCAGAGCTGGTGAACGACCTGTCGGCGCTGGGCTACCTGATCCGCCGCCCCGACCCGCAGGACGGCCGCGCCAAACTCATCGATCTGACCGGACGCGGTCGACGTCTACTCAGCGACGCCGGCAATCGAGTGGCCGAGATCGAGGCTCGATGGTCGAATTTGGTAGGCGCCGACGACTTCGCGCACATGTGCACAACCATGCAGCGACTACTCGATGCGGTCGACCCCGTGGAAGCCCGTGCCTGACGGCCGCCCGCACGCGTGGCGCAACTCACAGCCAACTCGCAGTGCTCGCGCATTGAGGAATATATTTACTTTAGCTAACGTTCTTTTCATCTGCGCAGCGCCGCGCCGCCTGGATTTCATTTCTTTCCTGATTCATTTCAAAGAGGATCTGATATGACGACCACACAAGAAGAGCGGATAGAACGCCGCGCCGAGGAGCTCGCCGCCACCGACCCACAATTCGCCGCCGCCCGGCCCGACCCGACGGTGGCTGAAGCGTTGGAGAACCCGGACTTGCGACTCCCGCAGGTCATTCAGACCGTCCTCGAGGGTTACGCCGACCGGCCCGCGCTGGGCCACCGCGCGGTGGAGTTCGTCGCGGACCCCAAGACCGGGCGCACCATCCTCAACCTGCTCCCTCGTTTCGAGACCGTCACCTACCGCGACCTGGGTGAGCGGATCGCCGCGTTCGGACGCGCCGTGACCGCCGGTGACGTTCAACGCGGCGACCGCGTCTGCGTACTGGGCTTCAACAGCGTGGACTACGCCACGATCGACATGGCACTCGGTCAGATTGGGGCGGTGTCGGTGCCGCTGCAGACCAGCGCGGCGATCGCCCAGCTGCAACCGATCGTCACCGAGACCGGGCCCAGCCTGATCGCGGCGAGTGTGAACCAGCTGACCGACGCCGTCGAGTTGATCCGCGGGGCAGCTCAAACGCCCGGAAAGCTGGTGGTGTTCGACTACCACCCGCAGGTCGACGACGAACGCGACGCCCTGGACGCTGCGGTGGCCGCCCTGGGGGACACCGGTGTGGTGGTCGAGACGCTGGCCGACGTCCTGCGGCGCGGCTCGGAGCTGCCGACGGCGCGGCTCCCGGAGATCGCTGAAGGCGCGCTTGCACTGCTGATCTACACCTCCGGCAGCACCGGCGCCCCCAAGGGCGCGATGTACCCGCAGCGCAACGTGGGCAAGATGTTCCGCCGGTCGGCCAAGAACTGGTTCGGACCGACCGCGGCGTCGATCACCCTCAACTTCATGCCGATGAGCCACGTGATGGGCCGCGGCATCCTCTACGGCACACTCGGCAACGGCGGCACCGCCTACTTTGCCGCCAAGAGCGACCTGTCGACCTTTCTGGAAGATCTGGCGCTGGTGCGGCCCACCGAGTTGAACTTCGTGCCCCGCATCTGGGAGACGCTCTACGGGGAATTCCAGAGCGAGGTGGACCGCCGCCTTGCGACTATGCCGACGAGCCCTGAGTCGGTGGAGGAGCCGGGCCATACAGCCCGGCTGCTCGACGGTGGTGACCGCGCGGCGGTTGAGGCGCAGGTGCTGGTCGAGCAGCGGGAGTATCTGCTCGGCGGACGCTACATCTTCGCGATGACGGGCTCGGCGCCCACGTCGCCGGAATTGAAGGCCTGGGCGGAGTCGCTGTTGGAGATGCACCTGCTGGACGGCTACGGGTCCACCGAAGCCGGGATGGTGCTGTTCGACGGCGAGGTGCAGCGCCCGCCGGTGATCGACTACAAGCTGGTCGACGTGCCGGACCTGGGTTACTTCACCACCGACCGGCCCTACCCGCGCGGCGAATTGCTGGTCAAGACCGAGAACCTGTTCCCCGGCTACTACAAGCGACCGGAGATCACGGTCAGCGTGTTCGATGAGGACGGCTACTACCGCACCGGCGACGTGGTGGCCGAGCTCGCTCCGGACCAGGTGCGTTATGTCGACCGCCGCAACAACGTGCTCAAGCTGGCGCAGGGCGAATTCGTTACCGTCGCCAAGCTCGAGGCCGTTTTCGGCAACAGCCCGCTGGTCCGCCAGATTTACGTCTACGGCAACAGCGCCCACCCCTACCTGCTGGCCGTGGTGGTGCCGCCTGCAGACGCACTGGCTGCGCACAGCGTCGAGGCGCTGAAGCCGATGATCGCCGATTCATTGCAAACCGTCGCCAGACAAGCCGGGCTGCAGTCCTACGAGGTGCCGCGGGACTTCCTCATCGAGAGCACCCCCTTCACCCTGGAAAACGGGCTGTTGACCGGCATCCGAAAACTGGCGTGGCCGAAGCTGAAGGCGCACTACGGCGAGCGGCTGGAACAGCTCTACGCCGACCTGGCCTCGAGCCAGGCCAGCGAACTGACCGAGTTGCGCCGCAGCGGCGCCGACGGCCCGGCGCTTGACACGGTGAGCCGGGCGGCGGCCGCGATGCTGGGCACGGCGAGCAGCGACCTGTCCCCCGCCGCGCACTTCACCGACCTGGGCGGTGACTCGCTGTCGGCGCTGACATTCGGCAACCTGCTACGCGAGATTTTCGACATCGACGTGCCGGTCGGAGTCATCGTCAGCCCGGCCAACGATCTACAGGCGATCGCGACCTATATCGAGGCCGAGCGCCAGGGCACCAAGCGTCCGAGTTTTGCGGCTGTACACGGTCGCGACGCGGTGGAGGTGCAGGCGAGCGACCTGACGCTGGACAAGTTCCTCGACGCCGCGACCCTGGACGCAGCGCCGAGGCTGCCCAAACCGAGCGCCGAGGTGCGAACCGTGCTGTTGACGGGCGCCACCGGATTCCTGGGGCGCTACCTGGCCCTGGACTGGCTGGAACGGATGGATCCGGTCGACGGCAAGGTCATTGCATTGGTGCGGGCGAGGTCCGACGAAGAGGCACGGGCTCGGCTTGACCAGACCTTCGATAGCGGCGACCCCGCGCTGCTGGCCCACTACCAGCGGCTGGCCGCCGACCATCTGGAGGTCATCGCCGGCGACAAGGGTGAGCCCGGCCTTGGCCTGGACCCCCAGGTCTGGCAACGGCTGGCGGACACCGTCGACCTGATCGTCGACCCGGCCGCACTGGTCAACCACGTGCTGCCCTACAGCGAACTGTTCGGGCCCAACGCACTTGGTACCGCCGAGCTGATCAAGATCGCGCTGACCAGCAAGCAAAAGCCATATACCTACGTGTCGACGATCGGCGTAGGCGACCAGATCAAGCCCGGACAGTTCACCGAGGACGCCGACATTCGCCGGATCAGCGCTACCCGCGCCATCAACGACAGCTACGCCAACGGTTACGGCAACAGCAAATGGGCCGGTGAAGTCCTACTGCGCGAGGCCCACGACCTGTGCGGCCTGCCGGTGGCCGTATTCCGCTGCGACATGATCCTGGCCGACACCACCTATGCCGGTCAGCTCAACGTGCCGGACATGTTCACCCGCATGATGCTCAGCCTGGCGGCGACCGGGATTGCACCGGCCTCGTTCTACGAGACCGACTCCGAAGGCAACCGGCAGCGGGCCCACTACGACGGGCTACCGGTCGAGTTCATCGCCGAGGCCATCTGCACGCTGGGCGCCCAGAATGTCGGCCAGGGGTTCCAGACCTACCACGTCATGAACCCTCACGACGACGGCATTGGCATGGACGAGTTCGTGGACTGGCTCGTCGACCCGGCCGTCGCAGGTTGCGCGATCCAGCGCATCGCCGACTACGGGGAATGGCTGCAGCGGTTCGAAACCGCGCTGCGAGGCCTACCGGAGAAACAGCGTCAGACCTCACTGCTGCCGTTGCTGCACAACTACCAGAAACCCGAGCGGCCACTGCGCGGGTCGCTGGCACCCACCGACCGGTTCCGCCGGGCGGTACAGGACGCGAAGATCGGACCGGACAAGGACATCCCGCACGTCACGCCGGTAATCATCGCGAAGTACATCAGCGATCTGCGGCTGCTGGGACTGCTCTGAACCAGGACACGGACAGGCGTTCGGGTTCGTCGACCGAACGCCTGTCCTGCTGTCCGGGGACATCGCGTTCGTTTGACGACCGGCAGACCCAGCGGGATATCGACACCCGCGGCGACCGCTGTTCGGCGGTGGGAGATGTCGACTGGGTTACGACGATTTGAAGGGTGGCAGACTCGAACCCATGGCCCAGCCCTCCAACCATGACCTTGCGCTGCGTATGGCCGAGCTGGCTCGCGTGGTCGCGACACCCCGTCGCGTCGAAGACATTCTGACCGAGGTCACCTCCGCCGCGATGGAGCTGATAGCGGGTGTCGACACCGCCGGAATTCTGCTGATCGGCAAAGGTGGCCGGTTCGATTCAGTTGCCGCGACCGATGAGCTGCCGCACGAGCTCGACGAGCTGCAACACACCCTCAACGAGGGACCGTGCATCGAGGCAGCGTCGTCATCCGACTACGACGTGGTGCGGACGGACGATTTTCGTAACGAAACGCGCTGGCCTGCCTACTCGGCGGCCGTGCAGCAGCTTGGCGTGCTCAGTGGAATGTCCTTCCGGCTTTACACCCATGAGCGCACCGCCGGCGCGTTGAACTTGTTCGGGTACCAGCCCACTCAGTGGGATGTCGAGCGACAGACCATCGGTATGGTGCTGGCCGCCCATGCCGCCGCGGCGATCATGTCCAATCGCCAGAGCGAGAACCTGCGATCAGCGGTCGCCAGCAGGGACCGGATCGGGCAGGCCAAGGGAATAATCATGGAGCGCTACGACGTCGAGGATGTGCGAGCCTTCGACATGCTGCGCCGGCTTTCCCAGGAGAGCAATACGTCACTGGTCGATATCGCCCAGCGGGTCATCGACACCCGCGGGGATCGCTGACCAGCGTTTATGTAGAAAAAGCCCGGTCAGTTTTGGGTTGCTGTCCGGAGTGAGCCTGTTCGGGACGGGCGTTGAACTGGAAGCTCATTCCACAACACGGTCCTTATTTGCCACCTTTCACGAGTATTCCGAACACGAAACACATTGTGCAACTACCACTTTCACGGTGCAATCACGAATTTTTCGGCAGTTTGGTGGACCGAAATTGGACGCACCTGCGGAAATCACGGAGTGCAGAATCGCCGTGTGATGAATTTCCCGGGAAATGTCCAATAGTTTTTGAGTTTAAATGCTGACGATTCTGCGGCCGCGGGATAGCGTGTGGGCGCAGTCATCGCTGATCGCTCACCGCGAGGTCAAGGAGCACCGGGTATGTCTTCTTTTTTGATCGCATCCCCGGAGGTGTTGGCCCTGGCGGCGGGCGACGTGCGGGGTCTGGGTGAGCTGCTGCGGGCGGCCAATTCGGTTGCGGCTCCGTGGACCACCGAGATCGCCCCGCTGGCCGCAGATGAGGTGTCGGCGGCGGTGACGGGGGTGTTCGGCGCCTTCGGGCAGGAGTACCAGGCGCTCAGCATCCACGTGGCGCAGTTTCATGAACACTTCATGCGCACGCTGGGTGCCGGCGCCGCGGCATACGCGGCGGCTGAGACCGCAAACCTGTCCCCGTTGCAGATCCTTGAGCAAGACGTACTGGGGTTGATCAACGCACCGACCAACACCCTGATTGGGCGTCCGTTGATCGGCGACGGTTACCGCGGCGCCGCGGGAACCGGGCAGGCCGGTGGGGCCGGCGGAATCCTGTGGGGCAACGGTGGCAACGGCGGGTCGGGAGCCACCGGCCAGACCGGCGGACGCGGCGGGGACGCCGGGTTATTCGGCAACGGCGGGGCCGGCGGAGCCGGCGGGGCCGGCGCGGCGGGGGCTATCGGCGGGACCGGTGGAGCCGGTGGTGCCGGTGGACTGTTGAGCGGATTCGGTGGCGCCGGGGGCGCCGGAGGTGCCGGCGGGGCGGGGGTTGCCGGCGCCGGGGGCACCGGTGGGGCCGGCGGCAGCGGAGGGGCCGGTCGGGCGCTGTTCGGTGGAGGGGCCGGTGCGGGCGGTGCCGGCGGCACGGGCGGTGCCGGCGCCATCGGCGCCACCGGGACCGCAGGAGCGGGACCGCTGGGCGGTGTAGGCGGCATCGGGTACGCCGGTGGAGCCGGCGGTGTCGGCGGAGACGGCGGAGCCAGCTACGGACTGCTGAGCGCAGGTGGGGCCGGTGGAATCGGCGGCACCGGCGGAGCGGGCGGCCAGGGCGGGACCGGCGGCACCGGCGTGGGATTTGACGCCGACGGCGGCAACGGCGGCACCGGAGGAAGCGGCGGTGCCGCAGGGACGGGCGGCGCCGCAGGATCCGGCGGATATTTCGGAACCGCAGGACATGCTGGTGGCGCCGGCACCGGCGGAGTGGGCGGCACCGGCGGGACCGGCGGTCAAGGTGATGCGGGCGGGATCGGTAAATCGGACACCAACCCGCTGCCCGGCGGTACCGGCCGCACCGGCGGCACCGGTGGTCAAGGCGGCAACGGCGGTGCCGGCATCGGTGGACTGCACGGCGGCGGCGGCGGTCAAGGCGGCACCGGCGGCGACGGTGGCGGCGGTGGTGCGGGTGGCGACGCCACCGGCACCACCACCACCGGGGCCACCGGCGGCGGGATGGGCGCAAAAGGCGGGCACGGCGGAAACGGCGGCGCCGCAGGACTGGGCGGCAGCGGAGTCGACGGCGGCGCGGCCGGCAGCGTGGGCACCGGCGGCACCGGCGGCCTCGGCGGCAATGGTGGAGGCGGCGCCGCTGGCCAAAACGGCAATCCCGACCCGATCGCCCCGGTAGCGGGCTTCCAGGGCGGCCAGGGCGGCACCGGCGGTGACGGCGGTGACGGCGGCGCCGGCATCAACGGCGTCGGCGGCGGCAAAGCCGGCGCTGGCGGCACCGGCGGCCAGGGCGGCACCGGGGGCACCGGCGGCACCAACACCGGCACCACCAGCACCGGCGACACCGGCGGCGGCCAAGGCGCCCAAGGCGGCCAAGGCGGCACCGGCGGCACCGCCGGCAAAGCTGGCACCCGCATCGACGGCGGAGCGGCCGGCGCCAACGGCCTCGGCGGCACCGGCGGCCTCGGCGGCAACGGCGGAGGCGGCGCCACCGGCGCCAACGGTGCCAACGGCAGCGACACCACAACCGCGCCCACCAACGGCTTCCAGGGCGGCCAGGGCGGCACCGGCGGCACCGGTGGTGACGGCGGCGCCGGCATCAACGGCGTCGGAGGCGGCAAAGCCGGCACCGGCGGCACCGGCGGCCAAGGCGGCACCGGGGGCACCGGCGGCACCAACACCGGCACCACCACCACCGGCGACACCGGCGGCGGCCAAGGCGCCCAAGGCGGCCAAGGCGGCACCGGCGGCACCGCCGGCAAAGCCGGCACCCGCATCGACGGCGGAACAGCCGGCACCAACGGCACCGGCGGCACCGGCGGCACCGCCGGCAACGGCGGAGGCGGCGCCACCGGCCAAGCTGGCACTTCCGACCCGCAATTCCCAATCCCTGGCTTCCAGGGCGGCCAGGGCGGCGCCGGCGGCACCGGCGGCACCGGCGGCGCCGGCATCAACGGGATAGGGGGTGGCGCCGGCGGCCAAGCCGGCGTAGGCGGCACAGGCGGAGCGGGCGGGACCGGCGGCCCTAACGTTGGCGATACTGACTCCGCACCCGGCACGAAAGGCGGTCGGGGCGGTACCGGCGGTGAGGGCGGCACCGGCGGAGCCCCGGGCGCGGGCAGCACTATAGGCGGCCAGGGTGGACAAGGCGGCAAGGGCGGCAGCGGCGGCAACGGCGGCCAGAGCATTTTGACCGTCGCGAATGCCAGCCCATTGGCCGGTGGTGGTGGTGGGGGGGGTGCGGGCGGCCGCGGCGGCGCTAGCGGAGGCGGCGCGGCCAACGGCGGTCTGGGCGGCGTCGGCGGCAGCGGCGGCAACGGGGGCGCAGCCCTCGACCCCAGTACCCACGCCGCCGCTTTTGGAGGTTTCGGTGGCGGTGGCGGTGGAGGTGCTGCCGCTTCAGGCGAGGTTGGTGGCAGGGGCGGCGCAGGCGGCGGCGGGGGTGGGGGCGCCGGCATTGCCCAAGCCTTTGCTTTCGGCGGTGGTGGTGGCGGCGGGGGCGCATCCGGAGGCGCGGGTGGTACCGCTGGAAACGGTGGCGGTGGCGGTAACGGTTTTGCCTTGGACGTGAGCAACCTCGGCACTGGCGGGCCAGGCGGGGCCGGGGCGCCGTCAAGCACCGGCGGCGGTGGCGGCCAAGGCGGACGCGCCAATATCTTCGTCACCAACACTGCCCTCGACGGCCAACCGGGCGCTAGTGGCAGCGCGGGTGGAGCGGGCGGCGGCGTCCAGTTCACCGCACAGGGAGGTCAAGGCGGGACTGCCACCGGATCGGGCGGCGGCGGCGGAACAGCGTTTCAGTTGTTCTTCCCGATTGTCGGTAACGGCGGTGCGGGTCAGTCCAGTTGATCCTCGCGCGACCGACTGCGCCACCCCTCACGACGTTGCCGCGGCGATCAACCGCGCTGGTGGGGCCACCGCAGGCACGCGTTACCGGGGCCGGTACCTGTTCCCGCGGACGCAGGGCACGCCGCCAGCGCCGCGGGTCGTTGTCCACCGCGACCTGCTCACCACGGGGCTTTGTCCGGGCGTCCGACGTCGGTTCCGTCGCGGGGGTGTCGTCCGCCGGCTGGTAATCACCCCCGGCTGGCGCCGGTTCGGCACGTACTGAGCGCGCGAATGCCGGCGCCGGAACGTCGCGAGCCAGGCGGCAGAAGATACGCGCCAACGCGAACCCGCGGACCAACACGGTAAACGTGCCCAACCCGGTGAAATACACAGTGAAATGTTGGATGTCCGGGATTGCGCGCCTGCGCTCGGTGGCACCGGCCAGATCACCGATCGTCCCCAGGTGCGGCCACGGAGCTACCTGCTGCCCGATGACGAACCACGCGCCGGCCACCACCGCCAGAACGCCGCCGAGGGTGGCGACGGCACGGTTCCTGAGGCGATGAGAAGCATGCCCCCGGAAGCCCTTCGAACCAGCCTCGCGCCGCTGTCCACGTCCAATCCTCGACGGGCGTGAAGGCAAAGTTGAAATGGGGCCCTACGGACGGCACCAGTGCCCCCGCGCACACCAAGAGGACCAGCAATATGACGCTGACGGCGAACGAAGAGCACGCCGCTTGTCAGGCTGCCCTGTGAGCCAAAACTTTGCGTCTAACGGGACCGGGCGACGCTACGGATGCGAGACCGGCGTGCGGTGGCGGCGGAACAACCCGCCGCGCCGCTGTCCGTTGTCGTCCGCCGGCGCGAATCGGTCGCGCGGCTTGGTGAGAGCATCCGTGGACACCTCGCGGTCAGGTTCGACCAGTCCGCTGTGCTGCGGCTCCGCCGGGGCCGGCCCAACTGGTTGAGCGACCGAATCAACAGGCCGGACATCCCGAGCCAGCCGGAACGCCATCCGAGCCAACGCGGCCCCGGCAAGGAGGGTGATCAGCACACCCGGCCCGGAGAAGTACGCAAGCTCCACCGCAGCACGCTTACGATCCGTCGCGCCCACCGGGTCGCCGACCGACCCCACACTCACCAGCGGTGCCACGATGCGGCCGACGACGAACCACGCGCCGCCTAGGGCGGCCAGCCAGCAGCCGAGCAAGGCGCTGCCGCGGTTACGCGAGACGAGGACCAGCAGACCACCGACAGCGGTGGCTACGCCGGGAAGCACCTCGAGCCAGCCACGCGCGGCCGTCCAGGCCTGACCTGGTGTGTAGGCGAAGTCGAAGTTCGGGCCGACGAAAGAATGAGTGCGCCCCAGGCGCCCAGGATCACTAACACCAGTCCGATCACGGCGCCACGCGAGCGTGGGATTCGTCCCCGGGCGGGACGGTCCTCGATGGTTTTCATGACATCTCCCTCGGTAGGTACCAAGTTGGGTACCCGGACATGCCGCCGTTGAAGCACATCGCCCAACGTGTACTGATGGCGAAGCGCGTGCCGGAATGTCGCCCTGAGCGCACGTTCGGCGAAAGGTGAAGGCCTACGTCAGCAGCCCGACTAGGAGCAGCACGATCGCGATCACCGGGAACAGCCCCTGCGTCACCGCCGCTCGCGCCTTGTCCCGCGCGGATAGCAACAGCACCACCGCGGCCGCACCCATCGAACCGACCCCGGCAAACACCAGGGCCGCGCCGACGTCGCGATAGCCGGTGCACACCGCGGCGATGCCGATCCCGGCCACAATGGCCAGAAACAGGTTGTAGAACCCCTGGTTGAAGGCCAAAAGCTTGGTGGTCTCGGCTTCCTCGACCGTGGTACCGAACGTGGCACGGGTGCGCTTTGAGGTCCACGTCAACGATTCCATCGTGAAGATGTAGACGTGCAGGACCGTGGCCAGCGCGGCGAATATCAAAGCGGCGGTGATCATTTCAGTCCTCCTAGTCGAACAGGCCGGGCTGCGAGATCCCGGCCGGCGGCGTCATGCCCAGATGCGTCCAGGCCAGCGCCGTGGCCACTCGCCCGCGTGGCGTACGCGCAACCATCCCGGCGCGCACCAGGAAAGGCTCACACACTTCCTCCACGGTCGCAGCCTCCTCGCCCACCGCCACTGCCAGCGTCGAGACACCCACTGGACCGCCGCCGAAACTGCGGGTCAGCGCCGACAACACGGCCCGGTCCAGCCGGTCCAGCCCGAGCTCGTCGACGTCGTAGACCTCTAGCGCGGATTTTGCGACGTCGCGGGTGATGATGCCGTCGGCGCGAACCTCGGCGAAGTCACGGACCCGACGCAGCAGCCGATTGGCGATCCGCGGGGTGCCGCGCGATCGGCGCGCGATCTCGGCCCCGGCCTCCGTGCCCAACTCGATGCCCAGGATGCCGGCGGATCGCGCCAGCACCCGCTCCAACTCGGCGGGTTCGTAGAAGTCCATGTGCGCGGTGAAGCCGAACCGGTCGCGCAGCGGGCCGGTCAGAGCACCGGACCGGGTGGTCGCCCCAACCAGCGTGAACGGCGCGACGTCCAGCGGAATCGACGTCGCACCCGGGCCTTTGCCGACCACCACGTCAACCCGGAAGTCCTCCATCGCCAGATACAACATTTCCTCGGCGGGCCGGGCGATGCGGTGAATCTCGTCGATGAACAACACGTCGTGCTCGACCAGGTTGGACAGCATCGCGGCGAGGTCTCCGGCACGTTCCAGGGCCGGCCCCGACGTCACCCGCAGCGAGGTTCCCAGCTCGGCGGCGATGATCATCGCCAGGGACGTCTTGCCCAGCCCCGGCGGCCCGGACAGCAGGATGTGATCCGGGGTGCCGCCGCGGTTCTTGGCACCCTCGATGACCAACTGCAGCTGCTCACGCACCCGCGCCTGGCCGATGAACTCCCGCAGCGACCGAGGCCGCAGGCTGCCGTCGATGTCGCCCTCCCCGACGGCCAGCGCCGGGGAGACGTCACGTTCCTCGAAATCCTGCTCGCTCATTTGGCCTTACCCAGCAACGACAGCGCGGCCCGCAGCGCGGTGGAGGTGGACGCCTCCCGGTCGGCGGCCAGCACCTTGTCGGTGGCCTCCTCGGCCTGCTTGACCGCGAACCCGAGCCCGACCAGGGCCTCCACCACCGGGCCGCGTACGGCATGACCGTTGACCGCCGGCGTTTCGGCCGCCCCGGCAACCGCACCGACTTTGTCGCGCAGTTCCAGCACCATCCGTTCGGCGCTGCGTTTACCGATGCCGGGCACCCGGGTGAGCGCGTTGACGTCGCCGCCGGCCAGCGCCTGGCGCAGCGCCGCCGCATCGTGCACGGCCAGCGTCGCCATCGCCAGCCGTGGACCGACCCCGGACACCGACAGCAGCGTCTGGAACAGGTCGCGGGTCTCGGCGTCACAGAACCCGTACACCGTCATCGAATCCTCACGCACGATCATCGCCGTGATCAGCCGTGCCTCGGTGCCCGCCCGCAACGTCGCCAGCGTCGAGGGCGTCGCGTTCACCCGGTACCCCACACCGGCGGCCTCGATCACCGCGTGGTCCAGTGCCACCTCCAACACCTCTCCGCGCACCGAGGCGATCATCGGGCAGCCTTCAACTTGGCCAGATACTTGCTGCGTTGTTGGGCCGCCCGGGCCTCGGCGGCGGCCATCCGGGCCAGCATCGGCGCCCGCCAGCAGTGGCAGATGGCCAGCGCCAGCGCATCGGCCGCGTCGGCCGGCGTCGGCTTGGCCTGCAACGCCAGGATTCTGGTGACCATGGCCGTGACCTGCGCCTTATCGGCGGCGCCGTTGCCGGTCACCGCCGCCTTCACCTCGCTGGGGGTGTGGAAGTGCACGTCGATGTCGCGCTTGGCCGCCGCCAGCGCGACTACTCCGCCGGCCTGCGCGGTGCCCATCACGGTGCTGACGTTGAGCTGGGAGAACACCCGCTCGATGGCCAATACGTCCGGGTGGTGGGTGTCCAACCAATGATCAACGGCGTCGCTGATGACCAGCAACCGCCGGTGCAGCGGCTCGTCGGACGGGGTGCGTACCACGTCGACGTCCAGCGCGGTAATCTGCCGGCCGCGTCCGCCTTCCACCAGCGACAGCCCGCACCGCGTCAACCCGGGATCGACGCCCATCACCCGCACCGCAGCTCCCCACGTCGTACGAACAGCTGTTCGATAGCCTAGCCGGTAGTTGCGGCGTCGCGGGTGAGGGACACGCACTGACTCGCTGAGCTACCTTTATGGCGCATCGGGGAAAGGGTTCGTGTGGGAGCGCAGCTGGTGGTGATCGCGGCGGCGCTGTTCATCGCGTCCATTCTCGCTCTCGTTTACGCCGTCAAGACACTCACGACGACCAAGCCCTGTCGGCCCGGCGGTGAGATGGACTACGTCGACGACGCGGACTTGGCCGACTCCGCGCTGCTGTCATTCGAACGCTGGGCACCGGAAATGCCGTGGGAAATCTCGACCGTCACAACCGTGCTGACCGGTGGGCTCACCGTCAACTCCGCGGCCTCGGGGTAGCACCGGTGCCGCTCCATCAGCTCGCTGTCGCACCGGCCGACGTGTCCGGGGCCCGGTTGGCACTGGCGCTCAACGCGGCGACACCTCCTCCCCTGGCCACCTATCGACTGGAACACCCCACTGGCGGCGCGCTGCTGCTCGGCGTCCTGGGTGCCTCGCATGTCGTCAGCGTGGAACACCACACCCGCAGCTTCTCCGAGCAAGTTTCGTGCGCCGTCGGCGGCGATCTGCCTGAGCGCTCCGACGCGCCCGGTTACCACCTCGAATCGGACACCGAGACGCACGACGAGGCGGCCTTCCGCGCTCTGGCACAGTGCCTGCGCGAACGGTGTACTCACGAACCCGGGTGGCTGGGCGGTGTGTTTCCGGGTGATGACGCTGCGCTGACCGCGCTGACCGCCGAGGCGGTGGGCGATGGCTGGCACTGGCAGACCTGGCACCTGTACCCGGCGTCCCCTGCTGGGTTGGGCGGGTTGGTGGTGTACACCGCGAGCCGGTGGCATCCATGAGCCGCAACCGCCTGCTGCTGATCCCTTTCGGGTTAGCCGTCGTGGGCAGCGCGGGCCCTGGGATTCGGGCTCGTGCTGCTGAACCGGGACATCCGTCGGATTCACCCCGGGCTCGCCTTCGGCGGCTCGCGAAGCCCTCCCAGCGAGCCGGGCGGCAGTAACTGAGAGCGCGAGACAACCAACTCAGTCATGGCATTCGAGGCAGGAGCCGATTTCGGCAACGTCAACGTTAACCCCGGTGCTGCACGGCGTGGTGGCCACCGTCTACTTAGCCCGGCACACACGGCAAGCAGGAGACTGTTGGCGGACCGCAGGCGCCTCAGCCGTTGTTGCCGTTGGCGCCGGGGTTACCAGACGTGCCAGGTCCGCCCGGGTTACCGGCTCCACCCTTCCCTTGGGCGCCTTGCCCACCCTGACCGCCGGCTCCTCCAGTTCCGGCGTCGCCAGCCGTGCCGCCGACGCCACCGATGCCACCGGGACCGCCGCCGTCACCTCCATCGCCGCCATCGCCGCCAGTGCCGCCTTGAGACCCGTTAGCGCCGGGGCCGCCGGGGCCCACCGACGCGAATGATGTACCGCCATTGCCGCCCGCGCCACCGGTGCCGCCGACGCCGCCCGCGCCGCCGGCCCCGCCGTCGCCGCCACCGATCGAAGATGCACCGCCCGCCCCGCCGATTCCGCCCTTACCGCCGGTACCGGCAATCCCGCCGGAGCCGCCGCTGCCGCCCGGCCCACCACCGCCGCCCGCACCGCCGGTGCCGCTCGTGCCTCCGCTGCCTCCGTCACCGCCTACACCGCCGGTCCCGGCGATGCCGGAATTCGATGCCCCGCCGGCACCGCCGGCGCCTCCACTCCCGCCTGCGGCACCGGCCCCGCCGGCGGCCCCAGCGCCTCCGGATGAGGATGGGCCGCCGCCACCGCCCTGTCCGCCGGCGCCGCTAGTCCCGGCATGACCGCCCGCCCCACCGGTCCCTCCCACACCGCCGGTGCCCGTCCCCGATGCACCGCCGGCTCCGCCGATGCCGCCCGTGCCACCGCCGCCAGCAGCCCCACCGACCCCGCCGGTACGCCCAGGCAAACCGCCACCACTCCCGCCTCTCCCGCCGTCCCCCCCGTCCCCGCCGCTGCCGCCCGCTCCAGCAGCGCCGCCCGCACCGCCGGTGCCGTTGGTCGCCGCGCCGCCGAGTCCACCACTGCCGCCGGCACCACCGCCACCACCGGCACCACCGGCCCCGCCGACGCTGGGAGGGGCCACGGTCGCACCAGCAGCACCCTTGCCCCCATCACCACCCGCACCACCGGCCCCACCAATGCCCCCGGCCCCGCCATTACCCGAGATCGAACCGCCGACACCTCCCGCACCGCCTTGACCGCCGGCACCGCCGCCAAAGCCGTTGGTTCCGGGATCACTCGGGTTCTTGCCATCGAGTCCGGCCAAGCCGGCCGCGCCGTCACCACCGGCGCCGCCAGCCCCGCCGTTGCCCACCGCCCCACCATCGCCCCCAGCCCCACCGTTACCCCCGGGCTGGCCCGCCGCGGTCGCGGCAAAACCATTCCCACCAGCCCCACCATTACCACCACCAGTGACCGCTGCCCCCGCAGCCCCGGTCGCCCCGTTCACCGAGCCCAAACCACCCACACCACCCAATCCCGCCGCACCCGGGTTACCGCCCTTGCCCCCCGCCCAGCCATCGGGACTTAGCGCAGTCCCAGCCGCCCCCTTACCACCATCGCCGCCACTGCCACCGCT